>JBGTDH010000904.1:0-2974 GCA_041748435.1 Pirellulales bacterium | reverse complement strand
GCTGGGTGTTGTAATTTGCCGGCGAGCGGGGACTGCGATTGGTAAGAATGCCGTCCTTGGCTATGTTGTTCAGGCCCTCCTTGGCTCGGTTCCCCCGAACAAAGCCAAGGAGGGTTTTCTCATGCGCAGCAGACCACACTCGGAGCAGCCAGGGGAAGGCCGTTTTCAACGAATCGTGGCGGCGTTTTTGGCGCAGCCGGGACTGCCCTTCGCCAGCGTGCTTTCCGGCGAACGCATCGAGCGCGTATTTAGCGAGCATGGCAACTTGTTCGGTAAGGATGCCATTTATTCCACGGTGCTCACCCTGTGGGCATTTCTCGGCCAAGCGCTGCGCGAAGGCAAGCAGGCTTCCTGCCAGGCGGCCGTCGCCGAGATCGTCTCGCATCAGCAGTTGGCGGGCTTGCCTATTCCTTCCTCAGACACGGGGAACTATTGTCGCGCTCGCGCACAACTCTCCGAGGCGGCCTTGCACGAGCTGACGGTGGAAGTGGCCGACGAACTGGAGGAGCAGGCCGCTCCCGCTTGGCTCTGGAAAGAGCGACATCCCAAGCTCATCGATGGTTTCACGTTCACGATGCCCGACACGCCGCTCAATCAAAAAGAATACCCGCCGCCCGCGTCGCAGACCAAGGGCGTCGGGCTGCCGATCGCCCGCGCTTGCGCGATCCTCTCGTTGGCCACGGCCTGTGCCAGCGATCTGGCCCTGGGGCCGTATGCGGGCAAGGAGACCGGCGAAACGGCTCTGCTGCGCGAGTTGCTGGACTCGCTGCATGCGGGCGACATTGCCGTGGCCGATCGCTACTACTGCTCGTTCATGATGATCGCCTTGTTGCTCGGCCGCGGCGTAGACGTGTGCGCACGGATGCACCAGAAGCGGCACGTCGACTTTCGCCGCGGTCGACGCCTGGGCAAGTACGACCATCTGGTCCACTGGACGAAGCCCGCCCGACCGGAGTGGATGGACGAAGCCACCTACGCCAAGATCCCGCAGACGATTGTGCTTCGCGAGATCCGCTTCAACATCGTGGAGCCCGGCCGCCGCGTGCAGACACTGACTATCGCCACCACGCTGATTGACGCCGATGTTTACACCAAGGAAGACATCGCGCAGTTGTATGGCTTTCGCTGGAACTCGGAGTTGGATATCCGCTCGATCAAGCAGTCGCTGGGCCTGGATCACGTGCGCTGCAAGTCGCCGGAGATGGTCCGCCGCGAACTGTGGACAACCTTGCTGGGCTATAACTTGATCCGCACCACGGCGGCCGCCGCCGCGCTGCTGCACCACAAACTGCCTCGGCAGATCAGCTTCACGGGGACCTGCCAATACGTGCTCTCGTCCTGGATGCTGTTCGCCGCGGGCGCCATCGATCCGTCCCAAGTGCTGGCGCATTGCCGAACCTTGCTGAGGCAAATCTCCCAATGCGAAGTGGCCAACCGTCCCGGGCGATTGGAACCACGCGTGCTCAAGCGACGTCGCCACCGTTACAAGCTTATGCAACAACCCCGCGCCGTGCTTCGTGCGCAGCTCCACAACGGCAACTAACGGCCACGCCGCATCTTACGGCGTCACAGTGCCATTCCCCGCAGAGTCTTTTCGGCCGTCGCCATTAGCTTCCTACCTGTTGCCAGCCCACGGCTTTGGTCATGCCGAAATCGCAAGTCATCATTGCCGCCTGAGCATCAAGTCGCCTTCTTCGAGACGCTCGCCAAGATTTCTTGCACCTTCTCGAACTTGGTGGGTTTGACCAGGTAGTGATCGAACCCGGCTTCCTGCGAACGCTGCCGGTCCGATTCCTTCCCGTAGCCCGTCACGGCGACCAGCACGACCTTCTGGAGGGCCGGTTGCTGACGTATCCGCTTCGCGACCTCATAACCGTCGAGTCCCGGCAAGCCAATATCCAGCAGCGCCACGTCGGGTCGGTAATTGGTGGCCGCTTCCAGTGCGGTCGGACCGTCATGAGCCGTACGAACATCATGCCCTGACTCCCGCAGAACCATCGCCATGCTCATTGCCGTATCGACGTTGTCATCCACTACCAGCACCCGCAAGGATGCTCCCGTTGGCTGGGTCTTTTCGGTGAAATGCGACGTCGACTGCGGTTCGGCAGTCAGCACCACCGGCAGGCGCACAACGAACTCGCTGCCTTGCCCCAAAGCACTGGAAGCCGCCACGTTTCCTCCGTGCATTGCCACAAGCCGTTGCACCAAAGATAGCCCAATGCCCAACCCGCCTTGCGAGCGGGCCAAAGACCGTTCGGCCTGCGTGAACAAGTCGAAGATGTGGGGCATGAGATCGGGGGCGATGCCCACGCCCGAATCCCGCACTTGCAGCACCGCCTCATTGCCCTCTTGTTGAAGGCTCAGCCAAATCTGACCGCCGTCGTCCGTGTATTTCGCGGCGTTGTTAAGTAGGTTCACGACCACCTGTTCCAGACGGGTCGAGTCGCCGTCTATCCAAACGGGCGAAGGCGGGAGCTGCACGGTGAATGCGTGCCCACGCTGCTCGATCAAGAAGCGAACCGTCTCAACGCCGCATTCCACGATAGCCCGCATGTCCCATTGATTCCGCTGGAGATGAATCCTGCCCGTCGAAATGCGGGACACTTCCAGCAGATCATCCACGAGATGGCTCAGTTGCCCAAGTTGACGCTCAATGATGGTGTAAGCCCGTTGCTGAAGCTTACTCTCGCACGGCTGAAGCCGAAGCAGTTGGACAGCGTTTACAATGGGAGCAAGAGGGTTGCGAAGTTCGTGACCGAGCATTGCTAAAAACTCGTCCTTGCGTCGGTCGGACTTCCGCAGCTGGTTCAGCAGTCGCAGCCGCTCGTGGACCGCGGTGAAGTAGTGGGATATTGTTTGTAGAACGGCTAGATCGTCGGGGCCGAACTCGTCCCTCGTGCGGCTGGCAAAAGAGAGCGTGCCGAGCAGCAGATTGTTGGACATCAGCGGGTTGCAGGCGCAGGCTCGGAGGCCC
>JBGTDH010000903.1:0-8631 GCA_041748435.1 Pirellulales bacterium | reverse complement strand
TGCGGCGAATGCGGGCGGAGAAGGTGGTGGCGGTGGACCAGGGAGTTTGCTGGCCGCGCGCTTGCTCGAGGAACGCATTCACATCGCGGGCGACCTCGCCGGCCAACTTCGTGGCTTCGTGCATGCAGAGCACCACGCCGGTGAGTCGCAATTCAGGATTCACTCGCCGCGCCACGAGCGAGATCGTTTCCAGCAGCTTGCTTAATCCGTGCAGAGCCAGGAAGTGCGGCTGCAAGGGAATGAAGACTTCGTCGACCGCGGCTAATGCGTTGAGGGTCAGCACGCCCAACGAGGGCGGACAATCGAGCAGCAGGTAGTCGAAGGTTTCCGTCTCCGCGGCCAGCCGGTCGCGAAGAATGACCTCGCGCCCCGTCATGCCGGCGAGCTCCACTTCCACGGCGGCTAGATCGATGTGGGCGCCGACGATCCACAGGTTCTCGCCCGCCTGGCGGCGCACGTCGGCCAGCGGGACTTGGCCCACCAGCACGTCGTACATGGAGCGCTCCTCGGGCGTGGCAGCCAAACCCAGATGCAGGGACGCGTGCGCTTGCGGGTCGAGATCGGCCAGGCAGACGCGTTGCCCGGCCCGCGCCAGGCCGGCGCTGAGGTTTACGGCGGTGGTCGTCTTGCCGACGCCCCCCTTTTGATTAATGATCGCGATCTTGCGCATCCGTTGTCACCTTGGCGTCACGGTTCAGGGGAGCTCCAACATTTCCAAATCGATCTCCGCCACGCGCTGCTCGATTTGCTCGAGCCGTTCTTTGGGCGGAATTGGCTCCTCGCCCTCCTTGGGTTGTGGAGGCTTGACCAGTTGGGATTGCGAGTCCCATTGCCCCTGCATCTGATCGCGCTCCTTCAACAGCGACGAGCGTTCTTTGTGCAGCCGTGACCGCCGGCCCGCGCAGCCCCCCGCACAGAGCATAGTCGCGAGCAGCACCAGCGTGCATTTGCAAAGCGCGTTCACAAGGTTGCGTCGCAGCGCGAACGTCCCCAGGTTGTGGATCAAGGCGGCGGATTATAGATGTCCTCCTTGCGGCGTCCAGACGAGTCGCGATTTTGCTATCTCAGAGTTTGCCATCAGTGGCGGCAGGGAGGCATCGGCCGGGTTCCCGCGATAGAATGCCAGCGTGGCGACGACTTACGCGCTGGGCACGCCGGCATGGCTGAACCGAAAGCAGTGGACAATCTGTCGGCGGATCGTGAGATCGATCGCGTGGCGCACACGTTCGAGCAAGCGTGGCGTCGCGGGGAGGCGCCGCGTCTTGAGGACGTGTTTGCACGGCACGCCAGCCTGGGAACTGCGCTGCGACGGGAGTTGCTAGCGGCGGAGCTCGAATACAAGCTCTGCGCGGGCGACACGCTGGAGTGGCCCGTCTATCGGGCCCGCTTCCCGGACGACGCCGCCTACCTGGATCAACTGCGGCAGGAGTTCCGCGACCGCTTTGCGCCGGCACTTTCCGACACGCCGAAAGATGGACATTGCGGCCGGGCGACGGAGAGCACCATTCCGTATATACCGCCGCAACCCCCGTTGGCGCCTTTGAGTCTGGACGATTACGCGCTGGAGCGACGGCTGGGCAAGGGAGGTCAAGGGGAAGTGCATCTGGCGCGGCAGCGGAGCCTGGATCGGCTCGTGGCGGTCAAACTGCTGCTTAAGTCGGCGGGGGATGAGGAACCGAACGTGCAGCGGTTTCTGCGAGAAGCCCGCACCCTGGCCCAGACGCATCATCCGCACATCGTCACGATTCACGGCCTGGGACGAGCAGCCGAAGGGGGCTATTTCCTGGTGATGGAGTACATCGCAGGGGACGACTTGTCGCGGCAGATTCGCCAGCGCGCGTTCGCCCCGGACGATGCCGCGCGCATCGTCGTCCAGATTGCCGGCGCGATCGAGCACGCACATCAACGGGGCGTCATTCATCGCGATCTCAAACCCAGCAACGTGCTGTGGGACGAGGTGCGAGGTCCCGTGGTCACCGATTTCGGCCTGGCCAAAGACCTGCGGGCGGCGGACGACTTAACCCTCACCGAGCAGGTGATGGGCACGCCCGCGTTTATGGCGCCGGAGCAGGCGCATCGCCGCTTCGGTGAGGTCTCGCCGCGCACCGATGTGTACGGATTGGGGGCCACGCTGTTCGCATTGCTCACCGGGCAAGGGCCTTACGCTACCGGCTCAATCGGCGAAATCTTGCAACTGCTGGCCGGCGACGGCCCGCTTCCCGATCCGCGTGAGGTGAAGCCCGAGACACCTTCCCCGCTGGCGGACATTTGCAGTCGAGCTTTGGCGCGTTATCCCGCGGAGCGTTACGATTCTGCGGCTGCCTTGGCGGAGGACCTCAACCGCTGGCTGGAGGGGCAGCCGCTGGCCGCAACGCCGGCGAGGAATGCTGTGCCACGGGCGCCAACGCCCACGTCCGAAGGCTCGAATCTGCTGCACACCATGTGGGACCAGATGGATGCCGATCTGCAGGACGCCTTCGCGCTGGCCTTCAACAAGAAACGCCGCACGGGGTCCACTCGCATTAGCACCCAGGATCTGTTTCAAGCCCTGGCGCGATTAGGAACGGGGGACGTGCGGCGGCTGCTGGATGCTCTGCCACAGGGAGCGATGCCCGAGCCGGCCGATCCCGCGATCCCCACAGATCGCGCCGTGCTGCGCGAACAGCCTCTGCTCTCCGATTGCGTGCAGGAATCGCTGACCGAGTTCCGCAAGATGCCGGCGCGGCCCGTCAAGTTGGCCCCCACGGATTTGTTCGTCGACGTGGCCAAGCATGGTCACGGCCCCTCGGTCGTGCGTTTGCGGGAACACGGCGTCGATCCCGAGGCCGTGGAGCGCATCGTGCAGCAATTAGGCCTGAAGGTCCTTCGCCGCCCGGCCGAACAAGGGCCGCCGCGCAGCGACAATCCGTTTATCGAACAGCATCCCGCGCGAGAGATCATTTGGGACGATAACGTGCAGTTCAGCGTGTATCGGCCCAAGGCCATTTGGCCGGAAGTTTGGGAGCGGCTGCTGGTGTTCGCGCACGTGTCAGAATTGCCGCCGGACGCGATTAATGGGAGCGATCCCGTGGAGGAAGTGCGCCGGCAAGCCGAGCAGGTCTTGGGAGACAGGCTGCCCAGGTTCCAATCTCTCTCCGCGGATAGCACGCAGGCCGTCCCGCGTGAGGGGGAGCTGACGCTGGTGCCGTCCGGAGAGGGGCTGGAGTTCAATCCGCCCTCGCGCACGTTTCGCTGGCTGGAGCACGTGCATCGCGAAGAGTTTCGGTTCCGGGCCGCCGCGCACTTGGACGGGCAATTGGCGCGCGGCCGGCTGTCTGTGTTTCTGGGCAGCATCCTGATTGCCGAGGTTAATCTCGTAACCCGCGTCGATCGCCAGGCACGGCAATCGCCAACGGCGTCCTGGGACAATCACAATCGGTCGCATCGTTTCCGGCGCATCTATGCCTGCGTGTGCCACGAAGATCGCAGTGTGGCCGAGCAACTTCGCCATTATGCAGAGGCCACGCGGGATAGTTTCTTGATCTCGCAGTTCGAGGGACGCGCCGCGGCCTTCGCTCAGCCGCAACAGCAGCTCATCCGTTCGGCCGACGTGTTTCAGCTCTATTGGTCCAATCGGGCGATGGCTTCCTCCGAGCTGGAGCGCGAGTGGCGCTTTGCGTTGTCGCTGGGGCGCGCGGAGTTCATTCGGCCCCTGTATTGGGAAGAGCCTTTTCCTCGCAGTCAATCGCTGCCAACTCCGGAACTCCTGGCGTTGGGTTTTCACAAGATCCCCGTGCTACGGCAGACCTCACCCGCAGATCGAGCCGATCTGCCAGCGGCGCCGCCAAGGGCCACACGCTCCAAAAGAAGTCGCATCGCAGCGACGCATGAAGCGGCAGCACCCTTCGCGGCGGTCCCTCGATCCCCGCCGCACGTTTCTGATGCATTCCTGGAAGTGCTCAGCGGCACGCAGCAGGGACGCATCTTGCGGCTCCAGCGGGATCGCATCACGATCGGCAGGCATGCCGAATGCGATCTCGTGCTCTCCACCTCAAGCGTCAGCCGTTTTCATGCGCAGCTCGTGCGCGAAGAGCGAAACTGGCTGGTCGAGGATATGCAGAGCCCTAACGGCGTGTATCTGAACGGGACTCGCGTCGCCGGCCGCACCTTGCTGCGCGATGGCGACAAACTGCATCTGGGCGATATGGTAATCGCCTTCCGCAATCCCCTTGCCGCGCCGCCTGTTGTTCCCGACGCCGAGGTTACGGCGACTCTCGCGGGCAGCGCTCCGGAGCCGATATCGTCCACCGCAGGGGAGCGGCGAATTGGCGCGTATCGCATCGCCCAGACGCTGGCCCGTGGCGGTCACGGGGTCCTCTACAAGGCCTACGCCCCGGACGGGATGATGGTTGTTGTGCGAGTCTTTGACCACGAGCGATGGCCAGACGTGCTGCACAGCGAGGGCCGCCGGCAGTTGCGTCATCCCGGAATTGTGCGGATGATCGAGGCCGGCAGGCACGAGGGATCACCCTACGGCGTCTATGAATTTGTCGATGGTCCACGGCTTGTGGAGTTAGCGCGGCACGGTCCCTGCGTTGCGTTGCGAGCCGCTGGTGTGATCCAGCGAGCCGCGGTTGCTTTGCACTATGCCCATCAACAAGGCTGGGGGCACGGCGGTCTTAATCCAAACGAGGTGCTGTTGGCGGCAAACGATCAGCCCAGGCTGTGGTCCCTGCAGCCAATGCAACCCTCGGCTGCGCCAACGCTCGAGATGCAGATGGCGGTGGCGCCTCCCTTCTGCGCCCCCGAGCAAGTCCAGGACTTCGTGGGCTGTAGCGTCAGCGCCGATGTGTATGGCCTGGGCGCGACGCTCTACTTCCTAGTGACCGGAAGGCCGCCGTTCACGGGCGATACCGCTGTGGATACGCTGAACAACGTCGTCCAGCAGCCCGCCGCATCGCCCCGCACATGGAACGCCGCGGTTGGGCCGCAACTGGAGCAGATCATACTGACCTGTCTCCAGAAGCGGCCGGCGGACCGCTTTCCCACAGCGCAAGGCGTGGCCGATGCGCTAGGGATGCATTTGACGGAAGGCGGCGTTGGATCGTCCCCTTGGTGGCGCTCGCTGCGGCGAGCGCTGCGGATGGAATAGCGCTTCTCCGGGTTTAGGTTTTTAGTCCAAGTCTCGGGCGGCGTTGCGGGCCTGTTCATCGAAGGCCAGTTCCGCGTCTTGGTCGCCAGCCAGCTTGCGCTTCCGCAGGCTGTGCAAGATGCGATCGAACGCCCCGAGGCAGGCGCGCGTGCCGCCGGGCGAAGGGGCGAACGTGAGCGCCTGCCCCGCGCTAATGCCCATCTGGGCGGCCGTGGCGATGGCATCCTGATTGGCGCCTAGAAACACGAACTGCCAAGCGTACTGCTCCCGCTGATGGGCGATCATTTCATTGATCCTGGCGAGCGTGTATTCCCGGCTGGCGTTCTCCAAGCCGTCGGTCAGGGTGACGAACATCACCGTGCCGGGCCGATCGCTTTCGGCCATTGCCTTGAGCCGCGCACCGGTGGCCACCATAGTGCGGCCCATGGCATCCAACAGCGCGGTCGATCCGCGCGGCTGATAGGTTTGATCATTCAACAGGGGCGCAGCTTCCAACGGCCGCGCGGTGTAGAGCACTTCGTACTGGTCGTCGAACTGCACGAGCGACAGCCGCCCCGCGCCGGCCCCCGCGCGTTGCGACTGCACGAAACCATTGAAGGCCTCGATGGTGGGGGCCTTCACGGAAGCCATCGAGCCGGAACGATCCAGCACCAGCGTAAGTTCGGTCAAGTCGAGCCGTGGCATGTGAAACTCCTGGCGAGAGAGGGGAAAGCAGGGACCTGCTACAGGCTCCGCATCGAGGGCGCGGACCCGCCACGCATTTCGCACATTGGGGAGAATTCGAGAAAATTGGGGCAATCTGCTTGCCAGTTGCCGGCGAATTTCCTAGGCTATTCCCTTGAGCGTCTGTTCTCTGGCGGCGGGCGGCGAGGTTGTCCAGGCCTGCGGGTTGCCCTGCCATCGGTGCCAGAGAGCGGCGTTGTCGGAGCATGTAGCTTCCGATCGCTGCGTACGGCGTGCTGGTGCGAGGGCTATAGTCCCCAAAAAACGGAGCACGGCAGCAGAGGAGGTGGGATTGGCCCACACCCATCCTCCCAAATTTAAGGTGTTGTGTGGTGCGAGAGGGAGTGGCGTATGCCTCACGGTACGATCAAGAAATTGGTAAGCGACAAGGGATTCGGGTTCATTCAATCGGAGAACGGGGGAGACGTGTTCTTCCATCACTCCACAGTGGCCGACCGGCAGTTCGACAATCTGAGCGTCGGCCAGCGGGTTGAGTACACCCTGGATTCCGGCGGCGGTGGCGGCGGGAAGGGCCCACGGGCGGCCTCGGTAACCCCCGCCTAAGCCAGCGACCGCAAGCATCAGGACGGCCTCTCCGCCGTCCTACAGGCTGAAGCAGCGAACCGGACGGCCTCTTGGCCGCCCGGTTTTTTGTTTGCCCAGCGAAGCTGGCAGACGCTGTCGCTGCTTGTCAGCGACCTTGCCCCGTCCATGGGGAATCCGATTGCAAGGGTGTCGCCGGCCAACGGCGGGGTTTGAAGGAAGCGATAGGAAGTTGATGGAACGGAGCGTAAGCGAACCTGATTCGGCCGGCTGGAGCGGGTGATTCCCACGGACCGCGTCTGGCGCAAATGCTCCATCGACAACCACATTTCCAGATTGCGGGAACGTGGTCTAGCGCGCCGGTTAAAGAAGTCGAAGAACACGAGCTAAACTCCGGACGGAGGCGGCTAGCCGATTGGCGACGGCATCCACGATTCGCAAGAGGCGCGCAGATTCCACGCCTCCCGAAAGCCCACGTGGATTACGTTAACGAGCCGCAACGGAGGCGGAGTGGGCGAGATCTGCGAGGCCTTTGCTTCTTGGTCGCTAGCGAACCACAAGGAGTCCGAAGAACACGAAGGGGATCAATCGTCAGGCGGGCGCTGTGGTTGCGGCGGAGGCGCTATTGACAAGGCGTGGGATATACTGTACATACGTATAATTCTGCGACCTGCGGCGCAGACTGGTCTTTGACATCCCAAGGAATGAAATAGCGGCCGCGTTCTGCCGGCGTTGGCGCTGCGCGCGGCAGGCCGAGGGGCCACGGCGGTTGTTCCAGGCGCGGGAATCGAGGATCGCCCTGCACCGCACGTGCTCGCTTACGCGTCGGGTTAGTAAGATGTGTGGCTACGCCTTCGTCCACGCGTCGGATGGGCCAGGAGGGACTAAATACGTTGACCTCCGGATTCGCGCCATTGGGGAATTTCGGGACCACCCGCGGTGTGTCCCGAAAGGTCCCGATAATCCCGAAAATAACGGAGCGTAAAAACAAGCGTTTTTCGCTTTTCGGGATCGAGCCCCCCGTTTTCTCAATCTCGGTCCCGAAATTCGGCTCATGTGCAAGATAGTCTTCAGCGCCAGGCGAGGAGAAAGGGGAAGCAAACGCAAGAGGCGCGAAGGCGCAAAAGTCGCAAACACGAAGGCACACGATAGACACCCGCGCTTGCCGCTTGCGCCCTTAGCGCCTTTTGCGTTGAAGCGTTTTCTTCTTATTGCTGCCTTGGCGGGACCGCGGCCGGTTGGGCCATGTAATGAGGCGGAATCTGCCTGACATGGCCCGCCTTCTGAGGCAACTAAAAACGCCAACTGCGGTGCTAGCTTGAGACGGTGGAAGGGTTGGAGTACAACTCACGGGCGATTCGACTGCACGAACTAAACTCTTCGCTGCCCGCCTGTGATTCCGGTTAAATACAACCTTCGCAATTTGCGCGTGCGATGGGTGACAACGCTGATGACCTCCGTCTTCACCGGGCTGCTGGTCTGCGCGGCCGTGCTGGTGTTCGGGCTGGTGGATGGCCTGCTGCACGCCTTTACCGTCTCTGCCGACGAGCAGAAGCTGATCTTCTTGCGCAAGGGCTCCGACAACGAAACGTCCAGCCAGATCGATGGCGGCACGGCCCGCAAGTTGAAGCTGCTGGACGGTGTGGCCACCGATCCCACCACGAGCCTGGCGATGGCTTCCGCCGAGCTGGTGACCATTCAGACCAAGCCGCGGCGAGGCGACACCATTGCTGTCAATCTGATCGTCCGGGGCATGACTCCCGCGGGCCGCACGCTACGGCCGGGCTTTAAGATCGTCGAAGGCCGCGAGCTGCGTTCCGGCACCAACGAGGCCATCACAAGCCGCAACATTGCCGATCGGTTCCAGAATTGCGGACTAGGCGAGCGGTTGAAGATCAACGGCGTGGAGTTCGAGATTGTGGGCTTGTTCTTGGCCGGCGGCAGCACGGCGGAGTCCGAAGTCTGGACCGATGTTAATAACTTGATGGCGGCCCGCAAGCTGCCGGACGAGGTCTACTCCGTGGTAATGCTGCAGGCCGCGGATCGCCCCGCCCGCGACGCCATTGTGCAGCGCATCGCGGTCGCGATTGTTGTCGAACCAGCTCTGGACCGCCTCGGCCCAGTATTCCTGGCGATTGACCGCGGCATAGGTTCCTTTCCACAGACCGGCCTCGAGCGCCGTGCGGTAGGCGCCGGCGAGCCGGTCGTCGAAAGTTGGATCGAGCGACCTCATC
>JBGTDH010000902.1:0-2628 GCA_041748435.1 Pirellulales bacterium | reverse complement strand
GGCTTGCCACTTCTGCAGCATGCTCAGCGGCATGTCGCTGTCCGGCTGTTCTAGGCGCGCCGCTTCCTCGACATCGACCTTTAGCACGCGGGCCACGGTTCGCAGAGCCACGCCCTGCCGCCGCCGCACGGCCGCAATTCGGTGCAAGGGCTTACCCCCCGAGTCCCTTTTCGCGGGATCGGGTTCGCCGATCGCCGCAACGTATTCTTGACGTTCCATGATGACGCTAGACATGCAGCTTTCGCCTTTGGTTGACTCCGCCCCCGGAGTTGGCCCGCATACCAACTAAACACTTAGAAAGAAAAGTCGCACCGCGTGGGAACACACTTCGCCTGAGGAACTGGCCGTTCCCGGGCTGCTTCGGTTTCGCCGGGGAGCATGGGCGGCCGGACCGCGGCGAGGCGCGAAGCACAATCGGCCGCCAACACGAATCGGCGGCTAACCGGACCTCGAGTGCCTTGCGTGGATAACGGCCAAGTGCTTTCCATTTTTCCTCGGCGAGCTTTGCTTGAGGGTGTGCTGAACGGGTAGGACCGCACTGCCTGATGGCAGCGATAACCGGAAATGCATATTCCGGGCCAAGATCAGAATTCACTTGTGCGAGGATTGGTCAGAAGTCGTAATAATCTATTACTAAAGAGGTTACGGAAAGTGATCGAATTCGGGAGCAGGGTGCTTCCAGCGTGGCGCAGGCGGCGCGTTTCGCTACACCTGTCCGATTCTGCCAGGAAAGCAGAAAATCCGAATTTGCGCCGCGAACGAGTGGGTCCGCGCAGTCCTAGAAGAGCCGGTGCTCGCTTCCGCTCGATCCGTAGCGCCGCAGGTATTCGCGCACGCGGAGTTTGCGAGCCGTGTTCTCCGAGGTCATGTAGCGAATCGTCCCGAAGATGGGTCGCTCCGGTCCCCATGGCCGATCGTAGCGTCCCAGAGTCCAGAAAATGCCCGAGTAAGAGTTCGGATCCCGGCCATCCACCGCGTACTTGTTGTTCAAGTGGGTCATCGTGGCCAGGGCCTCACGCGGGGTGGCCGACCAGTGCAGGATCTTTTTGCCCCACAACATGCGCAGATAGTTGTGTAGCCAGCCATCCCGCACCAGTTGCCATTGTGCGGCATTCCACAAGGGATCGTGGGTAGCGGCCCGCTCAAACTCCTCCGGGGTGTACAATTCTGCCCGTCGATCACGAGCATGCTTGTCGAGAGTCTGCCGTGCCCAATCTGGCAGTGATTCGTACTGATCGTAATCGGGGCGATGCACGCAGAAGTTGAAACCCAACTCGCGCCAAGTCACCAGCTGATCCAGAAATGCCTCCGCCGCAGCGCTCAGGCCCCACCAGCCTTCGCGGGCGCCGTTGGCCGTGGCGGCCAGCCTGGCCGGTGTCCAATTCTCTCGCTGGATGATCTCCGCCAGAATCTCGTGCGACGAGACATGTCCGAAGTGCAGATAGGGAGATAAGCCACTGGCGGCATCTTTGTCTGGATGGTTGCGTTGTTCCGCGTAGCTGGAGAGCCGTCGCGTTAAGAACTCCCGCATCCGCGTTCTGGCAGCCGGCTCGCCGCCGTCGAAGGATGCGGATCCCACGGTGTGATCAATCGGCAATCGAGCCAGCGCCTCGGTCTCGGTCGAGAGCGTCTCGCAATCGGCCGCCGGCCAGCGCTGTGCCACCCCAGCCGGCAATTCCTCCAGCCGCGGCAGCTCCAGCCTTGCCAGCGGATTGGCCGACGGCGTCACCTCTAGATGCGCGGGCAGCGTCTTTTGCAAGAAGCGGCGGAAGGCGTAAGCGGTGGGAAAATCGTGATCGGTGGCTCGCACGGGCAAGATGCCGTTGCTATCGATCGCCTCCATCCGCACGCCGCATTGCCTCGCGGCAGCGGCCGTCATCTGCGGCAGGAAGAAGCACGGGTAATCGTCCGTAATCACGACCGCCGCATGCTCTGCCAGCGCGGCCATGAGTCCTTTCCCCTCACGCGGCTTGGGCTCGACATAAGGATAATAGGTTACCGGCGATCCCGCGAAACGAGCGGCATTTGCCCGCATGCCTTGGATTACAAATCGGTGCAAACGATCGCTGGCCCAGGCATAACTGCAGCGCAGCGCCTCCAACACAACGAGCGGCTTTTGCAACCGCTGGGCCCACCCGAGGGCTCGATCCAGGCTGTAGTTCCAGGTTGTGCGCCGGAAGGCGATCATCCAGTACAGCACGTAGTCGCCGTCTGCCCGCACGGGAAGGCCGTTCAGCCGCGCGACGCGCAGCGTGGGGAAGTGTTCGTTCATCGTTCCGGCCGGAGTCCAAGATCAGCTCGCGGAGAGATGCGAGGCGTCGACTCAGATTAGCAGCCTCGGGCGGCTGCCAACAAGGTGGGTGCCGGACGCGCGCACTTAACGGGAGTGGCTCAACCGTTGCAGATCCCAGCCGCGCGGCGTTACGTGGAAGGCGTAGCCCCCGTCGGTCAACGAATAAAGAGCGTCGCCAAACTCGCCGCCACGATGGAAGCAGATTTGCAACTGCGCCGAACCGGGCAACTCCTGACTCTGTCCTGGACGCAGCGAATGCACTTCGTTGCCGAGCAAATACGATACGTCGCCGCCACTGTCCGCTGGATTCGTGATCACCACGCGGGCGATTTCCG
>JBGTDH010000901.1:0-3869 GCA_041748435.1 Pirellulales bacterium | reverse complement strand
GGCACCACCAGCGGCTTGTCCTCATCGATGGGACGAGGGGCAATGGCCCGCGTGGTGCGGCTCTCGGGGTCGTAGGTCCAGTTGCCGCCGGACGAGCCATTGATGTTGCTTTCCGGATAGGGCCGCAAATCGGTGCGGGGCAGCGGCGTGATCACGGGAGCGCCGTTATACGTCGGCATGGGCGTGGCCGGGATCGCTGCCGACGGCGGAGCCTGGTACACGGGTGCGGCAGGAATTACGGTCTGCGCGGCCGGCACGGCGTAGGTCGAAGGAAGCGTGGTGGAACCCGGCGCGCAGCAACCCGGTGGAGGCGCCACGGGGGAATAGTTTGTCGCAGGCATCGCGGCGGGTGCGTACATGGGAGGCGCAGCCACCACGGGCTGTGCCACCGTGTTGCATACGGGACGGAACGTGGTGAACGGCGCATAACGCACTTGGCGCACGAAGGTCGTCACGGGCTGCATGGCGGTTGTCGGGCAACCGCTGCAAGGATCGCACGACGCGACCGGTCGGAACGTGGTTACCGGTACGTTGACGCACGTGGGGCGGTAACAGGTCTGGGGCATGTAATTGCAAACCGACGTGTTGCACCCCGTGTTGCAAGGGCTGTAAGCGGTCGTGCCGCAGGCGCCGGTCGCGCACGGAGAATATCCGGCAGACGTGCCGCAGGGACTGCACGACGGCGCGTAGTAGGTGGTGCGGCAGCCGCCGAAGAGGCAATCGAACAAGCCACACAGCGCGTGGCTCTCCGACGGGGTGGCCACCAGCGCCGCGGTCATGCCGCAACACAGCGTCAAGCCACGAGCCAGGCGAGAGATCATTGTTTTACTCCAGGTGAAAGGACGCAGCGGCGCGAAAGTGTAAATCGTGGTGCCTATTCTGTTATTTTGCCGCTGCTGAAAACTGTCAAGCTGCTAAACGACCCGCCGCGTCATTTGGTGAAAGATTCAGGTTGTGACGCCTGTAACAACTGGCACGTCCTTGTCGACCATGCCGCCTGTGCGGCCGAATCCAGGCATTCTACGACGTGCCCTCCTCAACTCTCTCACCAGCGCACACACTGGCGGGAATCGTCTTGCCAATCGTACGTCACAGGTCCAGCATATGACGGAAAATATTTCAGATTACCGCTGCAACTGCCGCAGCTACTAGCGGCGATAGCTGAGCGTCAATTTGGAATGGCACAGTTTTCTCTTGGGAGGCGGTGGACTTCTGCACACATCGGTGATACCTTCGCAGACAAATCAGCCGCGAAAGGACACTGGATGTCGACCACATTCTCCGAGGCCACTCGCATCCTCGAGCGCCCGCACACAGAGTTTGAGAACTTTGTTTCCAAGCCGGGCCATCATCCGCTGTTCTTGTGCGGAGATGCCTTGGCAGTGCTCAAGACATTGCCAGGTGAATCGATCGACTGCTGCATGACCAGCCCGCCCTATTGGGGTCACCGAAGTTATGTGGGGGGTGGGATCGGACTCGAAGAACGACATCAGGACTACGTTGGACACCTACTGGCCCTTTTTGGCGAGCTCCAACGCGTTCTGAAGGCCACCGGTTCGCTCTGGCTTAATCTGGGCGATGCGTACCTTAAGAAGAACCTGCTGGGTCTGCCCTGGCGGGTGGCGATTGCCATGACCGATCAGCAGGGATGGATACTGAGAAACAGCATCGTCTGGAATAAGGTAAAGGGGGGACCGGACAACACGCAGGACAAGCTTCGCAATGTTCACGAGATGCTGTTTCACTTCGTCAGAATACCGCGGGGATACTTCTATGATGTCGATGCAGTCCGCAAGTCGCCCGGCTCGTCCCGCGTTGTCAATGGCGTGGTCGTTTCGGCCACGGGCGTCAGCGGCGTGCGGTACAGGCGGCAGATCGAGCTATCGACGGCTCTCGGCGTTACGGAGAAACGGGACGCGACCGCGGCCCTTGATGCGCTCCTGGCTGACGTGCTGGAGGGTCGACTGTCGGATTTCCGCATGATCATTCGGGGACAACAACGCGCAACGCACTCCGATTCCGAGCGGGTTTCCGGTCGCGCGCGAGAGCTTCAGGAGCGTGGGTTCTATTTTCTCAAGTATCATCCGAAAGGCAGCAAGCTCAGCGATGTGTGGGACATTCTGCCCGAGGATACTCAGAAGCGCAAGGGTCATTTTGCCGCTTATCCGGCAGATTTATGTAAGACTCCGCTCGTCACCACATGCCCCGAAAATGGGATTGTTCTCGACCCTTTCTGCGGCACGGGGACCACCAACTGCGTCGCCTTCGAACTGGGAAGGAAGTCCGTCGGCATCGATGTGTCGGAAGAATACATCGAGATGGCAACCCAAAGGTGCCGCTTTTTGCTATGACTAGAATTCTTGAGTTGTATGGAATTTCGACCGATGCTCGGCAGGATTGGCCGCGCATCATCGCCGCGCAGGAGTGTCCGTTCCTAAATCGTAAGTGTCTCAAGACTCGCAAGAGCGAAGCGAGCGAGACCATTGGCTCCTGCACCGTGGCCGCTGGTAAACTTCTCTCGCCAACGGTGATCTGCCCCTTCCGCCTGCTGGAGCGGCAGCAAATCTTCACGGATTGCATTCATCTGCTGACTTTGCATCAGCCGGGAAACGAATTGCATATTGTTCCCGAGTAGCGGCAGCGTTTTCTGCACGCGCTGCGTATCCGCGTGAAACTCGCGGATCGCACATCCGACAAGTCGTTCGGTCTTAATTGGAAGATGACGGCCAAGACAACCCTCGTTCAACTGCACCACAAAATTGACACGTTTCAACATATCGGCAAACATCTTGTCCTCGCGGCGCAGGAGATTCTGTTCGCCTACATGCAGCGCGAGTTCTCATTCGCCCATCTGGAGCAAGCCCGGCTGGGCGACTCCATGCACTTTCACTCGTATTCACTGGCGAAGACAGAAGCTGGTGAGTTGCGGCTGCAGCTTGCCGAGCGATGGAGCACGGACAGCAATGGCATCGCACGATGTCTTGGTCTTCGAGGCAACGCGCACGTCGAACTCGACGCCGTGTTGCACTTACTCGAGTCCAAGATATCTAGCCGGACGATTCTCAGTCTGAACCAGCCAACACCGCCCGCATCGTTAGTGGAGGCTGCGGCGGAGAGCCCTCCTAATCGCTAGAACCGGCATTAGTCCGTTGGGATGTCGCTGCACGTCGGAATGCGTGAATTGCCGGCACTCGTTTGATGACGCACCCTTACCGGTAGGGTAGTGCGCACTTGTCGAGGTTCCGCCGTGGCATCGTTTGTGGCGATCTGGAATTGGATGCTGCCTCCCGGCGCTAGAGCCGAGGCGCACACGCTGCGCAGAGCCGGGCGGATCGTGGCGTTTGGCCTGGCCATGTTTGTGTGGGCGCCAGTGTTCGTGGCAGTGTACCTGACGCTGGGCGCGCCGCTCTCGGCCGGCATCATTGCCCTGGCGGGGATCTTGTTGATCCTGAACCTGCTGCTGTTCCGGCGCACAAACAACGTCGGCCTGTGCGGCAACCTGATCACAGGGCTCGCCTGGTGTACCTACACGGCGTTGGCCTGCACCACGGGCGGACACGCGGCGCCCTCCACCATGTGGTACGCCACGGTGCCGGTGCTGGCCATCACGCTGTGCGGCGTGCGTGCCGGGCTGTGCTGGTTCCTGGCCAGTACGGCCGTAATCGTGATGCTTTATGCCGCAGCCCAGGCTGGATGGAGTTTTCCCAACGAAGTGGCGCCCCTCGGGCTGAGATTTCTGCAGTTCAGCGGCCTGCTTGGCATGCTGGTGTGCGTGCAAGTGTTGACCCTGCTGTTCGCGCATCTGGAGCGTCAGGCGCAGCGATCGCTCGCCGCGGCGCTCGCCAGCGCGCAAGCCGCCGATCAGGCCA
>JBGTDH010000900.1:0-4517 GCA_041748435.1 Pirellulales bacterium | reverse complement strand
GAAAAACACTTGTTCGCGACCGACCACGCGGGCACTTCGCGAGTAAGAAACCGAATCGCCCGCCCCTCGGGAGACATGTCTTCCGCCGCGGCCTCAACGGTGATCGCTACTGCCAGCAGCAGCGTTAAGATCGTCCAGTTCATGACTGCTTCTTGGATGCGTTTCAGACGATCGGTGCCCGAATTCGCCAAATTGTGTTCTCGTCCCCGCAGCGAGCGGTTAGAATTCACGGAGGCATGCATCCACGCCTGCCGACTTTTCCCGCCTGCGTTGCCCGCCCGAGAGCCTGCCGAGGGAAGTTCGCATGGTCGCGTTCGCTCGCCATTGTTGCATTGTGGCCTGCCTGTTGCCGTTTGTCAGCCCGCCTGGTGTGGCAATCGCCGAAGAGACGGTTGCCTCAAAGGTAGACTCTCTGATTCTAGCGAAGGCTGGCAGTTATAAACCGGCCGCCGTACTGGACGATGCCGGCTTCTTGCGCCGCATCTATCTCGATCTTGTGGGTCGCGTGCCCACCGCGGAGGAAGCCCGCGCCTTTCTGGCAGACACTGTGGAGGAGAAGCGTGCCCGGCTGATCGATCAGCTTTTGGCCTCGCCCGATTACCCGCGGCGCATGCAGCAGTTGTTTCACGTGATGCTGATCGAGCGGCGGGCGGACGATCCTGCCTGGGCCAAGTACCTGGAGACGTCGTTTGCGGAGAACAAGCCGTGGGACGTGTTGTGCCGTGAGCTGCTTAACCCCGATCCCAAGAACGAGGCCACGCAAGCATCGTCCTTCTTCTACACCAAGCGACTGGAGAATTACGGACAGAACCCGGTCGATTATCCGGCCCTGACGCGGGACGTCGGGCGGTTCTTCCTGGGCGTCGATCTGCAATGTGCCCAGTGCCACAATCACCTGTTCATCGACGATTACAAGCAGCAAGACTTCCAGGGCCTGTTCATCGTCTACAACAACCTGTTCCTGCGGAAAGACAAGGACCTGAAGTTCCCGGCCGTGGGGGAGAAGCCGCTGGCCAAGAAGCAGGAGTTCATGTCGGTCTTCGATAAGGTCAATCTGGAGACGGGGCCGCGGCTGCCGGGAGGACCGGAGTTCGAGATCCCCGCGTTCGAAAAAGGGCAGGAATGGCTGGAAGCGCCGGATAAGAAGGCCAACTTCGCCGGCATCCCGAAATTCAGCCCGTTGGCCAAGATTGCCGAGCAGTTGCCCACGCCGGAGAACGCGGCCTTCACGCGAAACATTGTGAATCGGCTGTGGTTCGTGCTGATGGGGCGTGGCCTGGTGCATCCGTTGGATCAGCATCATGCCGGCAATCCCCCTTCGCATCCAGAGGTGCTGGACCTGCTGGCCCGCGAGTTCACGGCGCACAAATTCGATGTGAAATGGTTGCTGGCGGAGCTGGCCCGCACGCAGACGTATCAGCGCGCCAGCGTGTTGCCGGAAGGCCAGGCCGATCTGCCGCCTGAGAAGTTTCTGGTGGCGATCGAGAAGCGGCTCTCGGCCGAGCAGTTGTTGGAGAGCATGCTGATTTCCACCGGCGAGCGTCCGCGATACGCAGACGCCAAGAAACGCGACGAGTTGCGCCTGCGATTTATCAAGGCGTTCGCCAATCCGCCGATGGAGCCGGAGGAGGAATTCGCCCCGTCGCTGCAAGGCGCCCTGTTCGTGCTGAATGACACCAACGTGCTCGGCTGGTTGGAGCCGCGCGAAGGCAACCTGGCGGAACGTCTCAACAAAATCAGCGAGGTCGACGCCCTGGCCGATGAGTTATATATCAGCGTGCTCTCCCGCCAGCCTACGACCGAGGAACGGCAGTTGGTCGCCGAGCATCTCACCAAGTGCGCCGACCGCAAATCGGCGGGCGTCGGTCAATTGATCTGGGCCTTGATGGCCTCGACGGAGTTCTGCGTCAATCATTGAGTTGGTTAGGACATGAATATGAGCAACCGCACCTTGTGCCGTCCCTGGGAACATCAGCTTTCGCGCCGGCAATGGCTGGGGAGTGTGGCTGGCGTGGCCGGCGCGGCAGCGGTCGGCGGGTTCGTGCAACCTGCTTTCGCTAACGAGTTGAAACAGAAGCACAAGCAGGTGCTGTTCATTTGGTTGGACGGCGGCATCAGCCAACTGGAGAGCTGGGACCCCAAACCCAACACCGAGTTCGGCGGCCCCTTCCGTCCGATTCCCACCAGCGTGCCGGGCATTCATGTCTCCGAGCTGTGCCGGCAAACCGCTCAACAGATGCAACATCTGGCGATCATTCGCAGCCTGCACACGCAGGACAACTCGCATTCGGCCGGCGTGGCCCGCATTCAACGTGGCGATCCGAAGAACCGCGGCGTGACGTATCCGTACTTCGGCGGCGCGGTGTCCAAACTTCTCGGCGGCGGCCCCAGCGGCCTGCCCCCCTATGTGTGGATTAAACCGGGCAACGGGGGATTCATTCATCAAGACGGAGGCTTCCTGGGTCCTAAGTTCGGCGCCGTGGCCTTTGGCGATGGCAAGCCCCCGGAAAACCTGCTGCGGCCGGCATCGCTCTCCGAGCAGGATGATCTCACGCGCAACGAACTGCGTCAGCGGCTGAACTCGAGTTACGCCAAGCAGCATCGTCCCACCGCCAACGAGGCCAACAGCTTCGTCTACGACATGGCCCAGGAGCTGATGCGGCGGCAGGAGTTGTTCGATACCAGCAAGTTCGATTCCAAAGACGTCGAGCGCTACGGCACGCACGAGTTCGGCCGGCACATGCTGCAGGCCCGTAAGATGCTGGAGGCGGGCGTCACCTTTGTGAAGGTCAACTCCTACGGCTGGGACACGCACGGAGACAACTTCAACGGCCATTACAATATGGTGCCCAAGGTGGATCAGGCCTTCGCCGCGATGATTCAGGACCTCAACGAGCGCAGCATGCTGGACAATGTGCTAGTGATCCTGATGAGCGAATTCGGCCGCACACCCCGCATCAACGGCCACTTGGGACGCGACCACTGGCCCGAGGCCTGGAGCCTGGTGATGGCCGGTTGCGGGCTGAAGCGCGGCCTGGTCGTCGGCGAGACCGATGACCAAGGCGTGTTCGTCAAGACCGAGGAATACGACATCGGCCACTTGTTCCACACCTGGTTCCAAGCTCTGGGCATCGACCCCGGCAAGGTCGAGTACGACAACCACGGCCAGCCCCTGCCCATCGCGCACGATGACATGCACGCCGTGAAGGAAGTGCTGGCGTGAGACGGTTGTTGTCAGTGGTCAGTTGTCCGTAGTCAGTAGCAAAACATCCGCTTGCGGTTTCGCGGTTTCACCCACAGCATCAATCATGATCGAAGACGCTAACACTCTCAAAGCGCGTTACGAGCCGAAGCAGATCGGGCAGATCACGCCCGATCGGCAGATGTGCATGATCCGCATCAGCCCCTGCGGCAAGCTGCTGTTGGCCGCCTGTGCCGATAGCACGGTGCGGCGCTGGGACCTGACCGCCGAGAAGCCAGCCGAGCTGCCGTCGCTTAAGGGTCACAACGGCTGGGTGCAATCCGTGGTGTTTGCCAAAGAGGGCAATCGTTTCTACACGGCCGATTCCTGGGGCCAACTGCGGGCCTGGAACTACGGCGAAGGCGAGCCGCAGGTCGCCTGGTCGCACGAGCAAGCGCATGAGGGCTGGCTTCGCTCGGTGGCACTATCTCCGGATGGCAAGCGGCTAGCCACCTGCGGCTTCGATCAAACGGTTCGCGTCTGGTCGGCGGAGGATGGCGCGAAGCAGCACGAGTTCAAAGGTCACAACGAAGACACGTTCGCCGTGGCGTTTCATCCCGCGGGCGAAATTGTGGTCAGCGGTGATCAAAAAGGCGTCGTCAAGCAATGGGATCTTGCCAGTGGCCCCCTCACCCCGAGCCCCTCTCCCGCAAAGGGAGAGGGGAGCACTCGCCAGTTCGATGCCAAAGTGCTGCACAAGGTGGATCGCCTGCAAGATGTCGGCGGCGTGCGGGCCTTGTCGTTCGATCTCGAAGGCAAGTTCCTGGCGATCTGCGGCCTGCTCCCCAGCAGCGGCGGCAACGTGCAGGGCACGCCCGCCATCTTGCTCTACGATTGGGACAGCGGCGAATTGAAGCACACGCTGAAAGTCGGCGCCAACGGCGATGGCTTCGTGTACGAGGCCCATTTCCATCCGGCCGGTTTCCTGATGGGCGTGACCAGTGGCAACCCCGGCAGCGGCAAGCTCTTCTTCCAGCGCCCCACCGACGAGCAGCCCTTTGTGCTGCTCACCAAGATGTCCAACTGCCATTCGCTGGCCGTGCATCCGGATGGCCGGCGGCTGATTGTCTCCGGCACCAACGGCGGCAGCAACGGCAACGGCCGCAGCCTGAAAGACGGCAAGTACCCCGGCAATTTCTCGCCGCTCTACATTCTGGAGATGCCGGAAGCAGTTCAGAAAGGATGAAGGCAGAAGGATGAGGCAGCAGGACAGAAGCGCTGCGCGTTCTGCCTCATCCTTCATCCTTCATCCTTATCTTCGGATCGTGCAGGTTCA
>JBGTDH010000899.1:0-9167 GCA_041748435.1 Pirellulales bacterium | reverse complement strand
GGCGGACCGGGCCTTGAAGAAGATGGTGCCGCAATTGCCTGCCATGCGGCCTTGCTGCTTTTGCCGCAGCCCCTCATCGAGATACTTGAGGTTGTAGTACAAGCTGAGCGTGGTCTCTGGCGGATCGTAGATGCCCACCAGCTTGAGATCGAGATCGAAGGGGTAGATGGTGCCCTGCAGCGGCACGCGGTCTCCGATCTTAAGATTTAATCGCTGGGCCAACTCCCGATCCATGACGCAACCCTGCCGATCCCGCTTGAACTCCTCGAGCTGCTCGGGCGGAATGCGGATCTCGCTCCAGACGTCGAACACCCGCTCCGGATCGGTCCCGAACTGGGCGAAGAACTGCGTGCCGTCTCCGTACTTGCCGCCGAACCAGGAGAAGGGGACCGCCGTGACCACGCCGTCCATGTCGCGGACTTCGTCCAGCATCTTGAGCGGCACCGCGCCGTCGAAACCCTGGCTGTTCATCACCACCACGCGATTGTACTTCTCCGCCTCGCGACCCCACACCTCCAGCGACGCCAGGTAGCCGTACAGAAACGTCATCAGCATCAGGCACATGGTGATGGCCATGATGGTGAGCAACGAGCGGAGCTTGTTGCGCCGCACGTTGCGGAAGACGTAGGGGAGCAGGTTCATGCCGGGGCGCTCCGCAGGGCCGGCGCTTCGGTGCCGTCGACGAGCACGCCTTTCTCCAGATGCACCAGCGTCTTGGCCCGCTGGGCGGCATGCGGATCGTGCGTGACCATGACGATCGTCTTCTGGAACTCCTCGTTGAGCCGCGAGAGCAGGTCGAGGATTTCCCGCGCGCTCTTGGCATCCAGGTCGCCCGTGGGCTCGTCGGCCACCAGCAGCAGCGGATCGTTAACGATGGCGCGGGCCACGGCCACGCGTTGCTCCTGACCGCCGGAGAGTTGCCGCGGATAATGATCCATGCGGTCTGCCAGGCCCACCACTTCCAGCACGGTATGCACGTGCTCGCGGCGTTCGCGCTTGTTGAGGTGCGTGAGCAACAGCGGCAGCTCGACGTTCTCGAACGCGGTGAGCACCGGAATGAGATTGTAGAGCTGAAAGATGAAGCCGATGTGTCCGGCGCGCCAGCGGGCCAGCGCGCTTTCGGAAAGCTGCCCGAGATTCTCGCCAGCCACGATAACATCGCCCGACGTGGGGCGATCCAAGCCGGCGATCATGTTCAAGAGCGTGGTCTTGCCCGATCCGGAGGGCCCCATCAGGGCCAGGAAGTCGCCCTGCGCAACTTCAAGATTCGTGCCGGCGAGCACAGGAATCGTGAGCCTATCGCGATAGAACTCCTTGTACAGGTCGCGGACAATTACAATCGGCCCCTGAAACGCTTGCTCCATAACTTCTCCCGGACTGTTTTCACTGTGCTTGATGGACTACGGCATGAATCGGACCAGCAAACCTTCGGTCACGTTTTGCGGCGGGTCGATCACCAGACGCTCGCCGCCGCGGAGGCCGCTGCGAACTTCCATGCGGCCGTCCTGCACGTCTCCGGCTTCGATCTTTACGATCTTCAAGCGATCGTTCACTATCTGCCACACGTAAGAACCCCCCGCGCTGGTTTGCACCGCGGCGACGGGCACATAGACCCGCGGCGGCACCGCGCCGCTGGGCACGGTCTTTCCCGCGCCTAGAAAATACACAGTGGCGGCCATTTCGGGAAAGAGGGTGAAGGTTTCCGATTGGGGATCGTTCACCTCGGCTACTTCCGCCTCATCGAGCAGAACCTTGACTTTGACGGTGCCCTTGGCGCGATCGCCCATGGGAATGATCGTTCGCACACGGCCGCTGAAGCGGCGATCCGGCACGGCATCGACCGTAATATTCACCGGCTGCCCTTTTTTCACGCGGCTGACGTAGTCTTCCTTCACGTCGGCCTCCACCTCCAAGTGCAGCAGGTCTGCCAGCGTGACCACGGAGCCGCGTCCAGAAGCGGCACCCATGCCGCCGGGCAGGATCGACTCTCCCTGCTCGGCTTCCTTGGAGATGACGATGCCGGCGAAAGGCGCCCGCACGAACAGATTCTCTCGCTGCTGCTCGGCCTCGTGGAAACGTGCTTGTGATTCCCGCAACTGGGCATCGGCTTCGATCTGTCGCGATTTTGAGACGGCCAGGGCGGCTTTGACGGAGTCTCGCCGGCTGCGGGAGGCTTTGCGTTTCGATTCGGCCCGCTCGAACTCGGTTTCGGTCACGCTGCCGGTTTTGCGCAGACGTTCTGCCCGCGAGTATTCGCGTTCGTCTTGCTCGAGGGTAGTTTCGACCTCGACCAGATCGGCTCGGGCCTTTTCCTCCATCTGGCGCATGGCGCCCAGCGAAGCATCCTTGGCCTCCAGCGAAGCTTGCATGGCCTTAAGCGTCTGATCGATATCGGCGTGCTCCAACTCGGCCAGCACATCGGCCGGCGCCACGCTCTGTCCCTCGCGGACATAGACCTTGAGCACGCGACCCGGCACTTTGGCGCCAATCGAAGCCTGTTTCTCAGATTTGAGATAGCCTTGCGCGGAAAGCACCGAATCCGCCGCGACCGCCGCTTGCAGTTGCGCCACCACCGTGCGCACTTCGGGGCGCGTCAGCTCCTCGCCATACTTGTCCCAGGCCCAGGCGCCGCCGGCTGCCAGTCCTACAAACAGGCAGAGCAGAACGAGCTTGCCGAACCAACCGGAGCGACGCCGGCCGGTCGGGGCGCGATTGATGCGGAGCGTGGCCAGGGGATCGTTCGGTTTCGTGACGTGCGGCGAAGACATGCGGCACCCCGGGAAGCGGTTGGGCTGCATGTCATCTTAGACCGTCTACGCAGAATGTCTATCCAGAGGGCCGGGTTTGCTGCGAGAAAAGGTCCGTCTTTCCTGCCCCGAAGTGGCATGTTAGAGTAGCGCTGTTATGGCGTCTTCACCATTAACTCCGCGACTCGGTCCACCCGCAATGCAAGTGCATCTGCTGGGGCTGGTCGATTACGATCTGTGCCTGTCCTTGATGCAGCGGATGGTGTACGAAGCAAGCGGCCGCAACGATGGCCAGATCTCCTTGCTGCTGTGCGAGCACGAAGGCGTGGTCTCCGTGGGCCGGCAGGGATCGCGAGCGCACATTCGCTGGAGTCCGCGGACACTGGAAAGCCAGCGATTGCGTGTGGAGTGGATCAATCGCGGCGGAGGGTGCGTGTTGCACGTGCCGGGGCAACTGGCGCTCTATCCCATCGTGCCGCTGGCAAGCCTCGGGTGGACGGTGGGCGACTACGTCGATCGCCTGCAAGCGGCCCTTGTCGCCGCGCTGACGGAAGTAGGCGCCGCCGTGACCACCATGCCCGGCAAGCACGGCGTCTGGGGTAGATCCGGCCAGTTAGCCACGCTGGGCGTTGCCGTCAAAAACTGGGTGGCCTATCACGGGGCGTTTGTGAATGTCTCCCCCTCCAAGCATCTGCTGCGGATGGTGCAGAGCGATCCGTGGGAAGATTCCCCCGCCAGTTGCCTGGTGGCCGAACGCCAGCAGCCCGTTAAAATGACGCGGGTGCGCGAAGCCCTGGTGCGCCACGTATCGAACGCTTTGGGTTGCGATCGCTACCATGTCTATTCCGGGCACCCGCTGTGGGCCCAATGCCGTGAACGACACCGTGAAGTTGCTCAACGTGCTGGATAGCCTGCCCGGCCAGGCCGGCGGGTGTTCGTCCGAACGCGCCGCATACGAATCTCCGCGGCTTCCGCGCTGGCTCAAGCGGCAAATTCCGCTGGGCAACGACAATCACTTCACGGCCCGGCTGATCTCCGAGCTCGGTTTGGAAACCGTGTGCGAGAGCGCCAAGTGCCCCAACCGCATGGAGTGCTGGTCGCAAAAGACGGCCACCTTCATGATTCTGGGGAACGTTTGCACGCGACCGTGCGGATTCTGCTCCGTGCCCAAAGGCAAGACGGAGGCGCTGTCCGCCGACGAGCCGGATCGCGTGGCAGAGGCGGCTCTGCGATTGGGGTTGAAGCACGTGGTGATCACCTCGGTCACGCGGGATGACCTGCCCGACGGCGGTGCCCGGCATTTCGCACAGTGCGTACGGGCCGTGCGAGACAAGACCGGCGCCGCGGTGGAAGTTCTGACGCCGGACTTTATCGGCAAGCCCGGCGCCTTGGAGTGCGTGGTCGCCGCGCGGCCGGAAGTGTTCAATCACAACACGGAGACGGTGCCGCGGCTCTATCGGCAGGTGCGCGGCCGCAAGAGCGAATATCGCTGGACGTTGGAGTTGCTCCAACGCGTGAGCCAGCTCGATGCGGGCATTCCCACCAAGAGCGGCCTGATGCTGGGACTCGGCGAGACGCGCGACGAGCTGCTCGACACGCTTGCCGATCTGCTGCACTGCGGCGTGCGGATGCTCACGCTGGGCCAGTATCTCCAACCCACGCCCGAACACTTGCCCGTGGTGCGCTACGTGCCGCCGGCGGAATTCGAGCAACTCGGCCGCCTCGCGCGGCAAATGGGCTTTCGCCAAGTGGCCAGTGGTCCCTTTGTGCGATCCAGTTATCATGCCCGCGAAATGGCCAACGACCGGGAGCCGATGGACTGCTCCCCGGACTAATCGCCGTATCCAAAGACGAGCTTGCCGCGAAAACAGAAAAAGTACGACGCGTCAAAGCGTCGGCGTTTAGTTGGCCAGTTTCGTCGCGTGGAGGCTACGGCTAAGCCGCCAGCAGACCATCGCGCCGCCGCGCCACAAACACAAGATACCCGCGGCGCCGGGCACGAGATAACGCGTCGCGGTCAGCAGGCCAACGGCGGCCATCGTGTCGGCGCGGGCGACATCGGAGAACAGCCAGATCAAGGCGCCGTCGCGTGTGCCGATGCCGCAGAGGCTCAGGGGCAATAAGCCGGCAAAGATCGCGGCCGGCACGCGGGCCAAAGAGAGATCGAAGCCGATCGGCACGCCCGCGGCCAGCAGCATTGCGTGGATTTGCCCCAAGTGCAGAAGCCACAGCAGAAGGGAGGGGCCCACAACCCGCGTCACGCCGCCACGAACGCAGATCACGAACAGCAGCAATGTCAAGGCGGTGGCGATGCCGATCATCGCCGTGCTCGAAGAAACCCAGGCCGCGCCGGCGAGCCACATGAGGGCCAAGGCCACCACATCGGCGACTTTCTCCACGATCACCAGCCACCAGGCCGGCCGGCGCTCGGTCGCCGCCAGCGGCAGCATGCCGGCTTTCGTGAAGTCGCCCAGCTTTGAGGGAGCGAGCAGGTTCCAGGCACTAGCGGCCAGGGTTTGCCGCGTGGCTTCAAGCAGCGAGATCGAGCACAGCGGTGCAACCAGACGTTGCCATCGCCAGGCGGAGACCAGTGTCTGCGGCACGAACATCAGGAAGGCCAGCGTGAGATACGCCCGGTCCAGACCCACCACCGCCGCCGCCACGCGCCGCCCATCGCAGTGCCAGTACAGGGCGGCCAGCAGCCCGAGCGCCGCCACGAGTTTGAGCCAGCGGGGCATCGGGTTCACCACTCCCGTGTGATGGTGACTCGGCGCTCGCGATTCAAGCGATCGACATAAGCGTCCAGGTCTTGCCACGGCTGCAAGACCGCATCCTGATACACGCCGCTGGCCGCCACATACGCGGCCTGATGATCGACGCCGAAGCTCATCCGCCGCACCCGCACCCGCGAGTCGGTAAGCTCGATGAAATCACTTACCCGCAAACGGCCGTCCGGAAGCAACTCGAACGTCCGTGTCAGCATCAGCGGACCCTCGCGGCGGCCCGTGATCAGACGGCGTTGCAACAGGCGTCGCACCAGCGTCCGGAACCAGCGGCCGGCTAGCAGCATTCCCATTCGCAGAACGACGAACTTGAGCGGGGTGGCCGTCTCGAACCGGGCGACGTGCAAGGGCCCCTTGACGGTGAGTGTGGGAGGCGCGGGCGAGTACCGCACGTCGCGCGAAAGGTTATGATTCTGCGACACGACCACGCGGCCGTCCTCCAGTTCCGCGATCAGCCCGGCATCGGTGACGCAATGGCTCTCACTAAAATGCTTGAACACGCCGCCGCGCGCGGCCGAGACGATGGTGTGGGTCTGCGATGTGCGCCGCACCAACAGCCGCGCTTGCGGAAGATGCCGAATTGGATCGCCAATATTCTCGTGCGGTTGCGGTCGCGTGGGCGACCAATCGAGATACGCGCCGATCAGGCTTCCCAGACGGTGGGCCACCAGCCGATCGTCCTCGAAGGCGGCCTGCTTGCCAGTAGCCAGGCTCGTCAAAAACCCGTCGGCCAGACCGGCGGCATCGGCGTTGTGGGAGGCATGCAACTCGAATGCGTGAGGGTAACAATGATACGTGCCGCGGCTGCCGTATTCGCCGCCGTAGCTGCCATCGGGATGCAGGAACAAGCGGCAGAACCGCACGCCCCGTGCGATCGGCTCGTCGAGCCACTCCGCGGCCAGCAAACGCCGGCACTGCACCAGGCAATCGAGCGTGACGGTCTGATAGCCGGGATCGGCCCCACCATACTCGTCGAACCATCCCTCGTCCGATTGCCAGGTCAGGAGCCGATGCAATCGCTCTTCGGCCGCCTGACGATAACGCCGCTCCGTGGTGATGGCCGCCGTGTGCAACAACCCCAACGCGGCCAACGCGTGATGATTGCTCAGCCGCCCCGATTCTTCGTGCGTCGCGATCCAACGGGCGCGCCGCTGGAGCCACGCGCAAATCTCGTCATCGTCGAGATCTAGCAGTCGATACGTTTGCGCCGCGGCCGCCAACAAAAAGACGGCCGCTCCCAGGGCACGCTCATAGGGATAGTAGTCGTCGCAGGAACCATCGCGATGGCAGCTACGCGCCGAGTAGCGCATCGCCGCGATCGCCAGTTCCCGCACACGAGGTTCGCCCTGCCAGCGATTTCCCGGCAACTCGTGGGTGTAGGCCAACGCCAACGGCCAGCACGCTTCCTGGTGCATCTCCGAAGGAAAATCGCTCGTGCGATAGTGCCAGTACTGCCGATCGCAGCAGCCATAGGTCGCGCGATAGGGGTTCCGATCGATGGCGCCCAACAGCCGCGGAATGTGCAGCATCGCGGCTTCCGCATAGAGGGAGCGGAGAGTCTCATCGCGCGCCACCACATTTCCCGCGACCATCGGTCGCGGCTGTTTGACACTCCGCACTCTGCACTCCGCACTCCGCACTTCTTTTACCTCCGATGATGGGCCACAATCACTTCGGCCAGCAGACCGAGCATGGCCGTCATGAACCCGGCGACGAACACCACGATATCGCTCTCTTGCATGCTGCCCGTGGCGTGGAAGCTCCACAGACTCTTGAGTACGCCGCCGGTCATCAGCAGCGCCGCCAGCGGCAAGAAGATCTTTAGCGGACGGAAATAGAGCACCATCCGCAGCACGGTCGCCAGATAGGCCCAGGTGTCTTTGATCGGATGGAACTTGCTTTTGCCGATCCGCGGACGATAGGGCACGCTCACATACTTCACCGCGTAGCCATTGGTCAGAAACGCCAGCGTCATGGTGGTGACGCAACTGAACCCGTTGGGAACAACCCACAGCCAGGGGAGCATGGCTTCCCGCTTGAAGGCCTTGAGTCCGGTGTTGAGATCGGGAATGCGGTAGCCGGTGAGATAGCAGGCCAGCATGCGGATGAACCACTTGGCGGGCCGACGCAGCCACGGAAGCGTCCCTTGCTCGCTGGTTCGGGCGCCGTTCACTTGATCGTAAGCCGGAAAGTGGGCCACGAGATCGCGGATGCATTGCGCCGGATAGCTGCCGTCGGCATCGAGCATCACCACAATCTCTCCGCGGGCTTCGCGCACGCCGATCTTGCGGGCTGCCCCCGCCCCTCGGTTTTCGGAGCAACGCACCACGCGGACCGGGCACTGCCAGCAGTCCAGCGCGAACTGCTCCGCCCTATCGGCCGTGGCATCGGTGGAAGCGTCGTCCACCACAAGAACTTCGCACGGCAAGTCGATCTCGCCCAGCGCCTCGACCACTTCGGCCAGCACACGGGTGATCGCCAATTCTTCGTTATACGCCGGCAGCAGGATCGAGAGCTTGATCCGCGCCGCGACATCGACTGACGGGTCTGCCAACAGTTGCGTCTGCCAACCATCCATGGCCTGGCTCCAACGGGTTTTGCGGGGAAGTCTTATAGCACAGACCGTAGGGTGGGTCGAGTCCGCGAGACACACCACGTGTCGCGACGAGTCACTTGGCGCCACCCATCCCAAACTGCGTGCCAGCACTTGAATGGCGCTGCACCCTGCGGTAGAACCGGCTGCGTCGCCGATCCTGTTGCCCCAACCTTGCAGAGACCCTCCATGCCCCGCGTTTTGGTCACTCCCAGCGTCCTGTATCAGTGCGAAGGCACCTGCCGCAACGTGTTGCAAGCCGCCGGCCTGGAGGTGGTGTATCCGCCCCAGGGCGTGTCGATGCTGGTGCGCGACAATCTCGTGGAGCAGTTGAAGGGCATCGATGCTGTCGTTGCCAGCGTCGAAACTTACGATCGCGCCGTGCTTGAAGCCAGCCGCTTGCGGGTGATTGCTCGCGTGGGCGTGGGCTACGATGCCGTGGATGTGCCGGCCGCGACGGATAGCAATGTGCTGGTGACCACCACGCCGGGGACGAACGAACATTCCGTGGCCGAGCTGACCATCTCGCTGCTCACGGGCGTCTTTCGCGGATTTCCGTATCGCTACAACGAAGTGCGAACCGGCAAGTGGACAAAGCGAGCCTTGCCGCGCCTATCCGGCAAGACCATTGGCCTGGTGGGCTTCGGGCGGATTGGCCGGGCCGTGGTGCCGCGTGCCCAGGGCCTGGGACTGAAGGTGCTGGCCCACGATCCGCTGGCCGATCCCGAGTTTGCCCAGAAGCTTGGCGTGCGGCTCTGCACGTTCCCGGAGCTGCTGCGCGAGTCCGATATCGTGAGCCTGCATTTGCCGGCAATGGCCGAGACGACCAATCTGATCAACCGCGAGACGTTAGCGCAGATGAAGCGCGGAAGCGTGCTCATCAACACGGCGCGCGGCGCGCTGGTCGATGAAGACGCGTTGTGCGATGCGCTGCGTTCAGGGCATCTGATGGGCGCCGGCTTGGACGTGTTTAAGGTGGAGCCGCTCTCGCTGACTAGTCCGCTGTTGGAGTTGGGCAATGTGCTCGTCAGCCCGCACATGGGC
>JBGTDH010000898.1:0-1967 GCA_041748435.1 Pirellulales bacterium | reverse complement strand
AGAGAGTGGTCCTAAATAAGAATCGGTTCATCGGCGAGAGCTTGCCCCGGGGCAAAGAGAGACGGCTTAGATTCACTGTATGCGAATGCAGCCACGATGTGCAACGCTGCACGGCAGCATTGGCGTGTCAATCCGACTTCGCGCCGGCGGTGCATGGCGACTGTCGACGGTCGAACCTATTTTGATTGACACCCGGTCCGCTGTTCCTCTATACTGCCCGCGGGAAGTAGCTTGCTGCGCTGGTGTTGCGCATATCCCGCCTGCCTGCGTGTACGTTTGTCGCGTTTGCCCACCTGCTTGCACACTCGAAAATTTGCGGAGGAACTCGCCATGCTCGTCGTACCCGGTCGGCCAGGCAAAGACACTTGCGATGGCGTAACCCGTCGCGATTTGTTGCGCGTGGGGGGCTCGACTGTCATGGGCCTGAGCCTGGCCCAGATGCTCCAGTTGCAAGGGCATGCCGCGACACCGGCCGGCGGACCCGGGTTTGGCAAGGCCAAGAGCGTGATTCTGTTGTACTTGCAAGGCGGTCCCAGCCATCTGGATCTGTGGGATCCCAAGCAGGGCGTGCCGGACAATGTGAAGAGTTCCTTCAATCCCATCGCGACCAAAACGCCCGGGCTGCAATTTACCGAGCTGCTGCCCAAGATCGCACAGGTGACCGACAAGGTCACAATGATTCGCTCGATGAGTTACACGCCGGTGGGCCTGTTCAATCACACGGCCGCCATCTATCAGATGCACACCGGCTATACGGCCGACAAGGTCAGCCCGTCGGGGCAATTGGAGCCTCCGAGCCCCAAGGATTATCCGAACTTTGGCTCGAACATTGTGCGGCTGAAGCCTCCCAAGGTGCCGATGCTCCCCTTCGTGATGATGCCCCGCCCGCTCCAAGAGAGCAACGTGGTGGGCAAGTCCGGCACCGCCGGGTTCCTGGGCCGCGCCTACGATCCTTATTATCTGTATCCGGCCGGCGACGACATGGACATGGCCAAGATGGACAGGATCAAGGTGGAAGATTTGCAGCTTCGGCCGGAAGTCTCCACCGCTCGCCTGGAGCGCCGCGCCCGTTTGCGGGACCTGATTACCGATGGCATGCCGGCTTTGGAAAAGGCCACGGCCAAGTACGATCTGGACGAATACTACGATCAAGCTCTGAGCCTCGTTATCTCCGGCAAGGCGCGCGATGCCTTCGATCTGACAAAGGAAAAGCCCGAGACCCGTGAACGCTACGGCCGCAACACGTTTGGCCAGAGCTGCCTGTTGGCCCGGCGGCTGGTGGAAGCCGGGACGCGCGTGGTCGAAGTGGTTTGGCCCAAGGTGGCCAACTCGGACAACCACAGTTGGGATGTCCACGTCGGCCTCTCGCAGCGGATGAAGAATCAATCGGCCCCCATGTTGGATGCCGGCGTTTCTTCGCTGATTGCCGATCTCGACGAGCGCGGCCTGCTGGCAGAGACACTGGTGTTGGCCGTGGGCGAGTTCGGGCGCAGCCCCAAGCGCGGCGTGAGCACCTCCGGCAACAACAACAGCGACGATGGCCGCGATCACTGGCCCTACTGCTACACCGCCCTGGTGGCCGGCGCCGGCGTCAAGCGCGGCTTCGTGTATGGCAAGTCGGACGGCACGGGCAGCGCCCCGTTGGAAACCCCCGTTCATCCCACGGAGTTGCTGGCCACCATTTACCACAGCGTCGGCATCAATCCTACCACGATCGTCTACAATCACCTCAAGCAACCGCGCGAGTTGGTGAAGGCCGAAGCCGTGAGCGGGATCCTGAGCTAACGAGTTCGTAGTACCGGCTTCCGCCGGCAGAATCGCCCAAACGGCATCCCTACAAGATGCACTAAATAACCGACGGCAGTCCGGCCCACGTCGGACTGCCGTTTCCTTTGATGGATTGTTCGCCTGCGCCTCGGACCTACCGCTTGCTCTTCGATCCGCCCGCCGGCGGCGCGTGGAATATG
>JBGTDH010000897.1:0-6741 GCA_041748435.1 Pirellulales bacterium | reverse complement strand
GGAAACTGTACCTGAAAATGTACCCTCTTCACATCTCGACCACGCTGGGCTTTCCCCCCGGGAACGGATCGAGTACTTGGTGGCTGCGTATCGCCGTGCGGTGCCTCATCGGAATTCCTCTCGTCAATTGAGGCCATACCGGGAGCCGCCCAGCAAGTGTACGCAATGGAAGGAACATTGCGGCAGGTCGAAGATCAACTTTCCCGGATACCCACAATCTCAGTCGTGCTACTTGGACCCAGTCGACACGGCAAGAGTACGCTGCTCAATGCTTTGGCCGCAACATCGGTTTTACCAACGTCAGACATCAAACCGTGTACGGCCGCAATTGTTCGTCTTGAGTGGAACACTCAGTGGGGTATCGAAATTCAGTTCATCAGCCGCGAACAATTAATTGAGGAGTGGACGCAAGCAGTAGCTGATGCCGAAGAGTACGTTCGACGCCTGAGGGAGAAGTCGTTGCATGGAGAGGAACCGGACGATCCCCGCTATCTTCAGACAACACTTGAGCGATACATCCAGTTGCTTCGCGTGGAGTCCCACCAGCCACCCGAAGCACTGCTTCATTCCGTCCGAACGGGCACAATTCCACCAGAAATTGCTCGGCATTTTGGAAATACGGCCTCAAGCAAAGCGCGCGACCTATCCCGTATGCGCGAGAGCATTGAAAAGTACCTCTCGACCAAGGACATCCTTTGGACCATCGTCGACTCCTGCGTAATTCATGGACCATTCCCGGATTGGCATGAGCGACTGAGTCTTAGCGATCTGCCGGGAACTAACGACACGAATCCTCATCGCACCGCGATCACCAACAGCGTCCGTGAGAGCGCCAAAGGCGTAGCCGTTGTCACCAGTGACAGCAATCTGGGGCCGGACATTGAGTCTTGGTTGCGGAACTCTTCCGCGCTCACAAACTTCCTTGAAGGTCGGGAAGGGAGTTACCAGCGGCTGATGATTATCCGTACGAAGTTTGACGCGTTCCATCCAGAAGTCGATGCAACCCGATTGGGTGATCTCGATGACGATGCTGAAAGCGAGCTTTACCGGCAAGCATTGCAAAGCCACAAGACGCAGCAGACAGCGGCGTACCACGAAATGCTTCGAGGGATTGCTGCTCCCCTTTTGCCTGTTGGACGAACTGCGGAGGAGCGCCAGAAGCTGGACGAGCTCAATGCGCGTCTTAACAGCATACCGGTGTTTTTTGTCTCTGCGCTCGCTTACGAAGCGTTCGAAGGGCGGCTAAAAGCTACTCGAAGCCAAAAACAGCGGCTCTCGGAACATTTTGGCGATGATCCTGCGGAGACGGGTGTGCCGGAGTTGCGGGCCCACTTGAATCGAATCGCCGAGCAATATCTGAACACGAATTACTATGTGGACCTCGCGATTCAGCTGCAAAAGGAGGTGGACCAACTGGTCCGCTACTTTCGCAAGCAATCGCGAACGCTCTGTGCCGAGATCGCCGGCGAGGGTGAACTCGTCCGGCAAGTAGTTCACTCCGCCGAAGTGGACGTCCTGCCGTGGATGCGGACCGAACTCGAGCAACGGACGAGGCAATTCTCCGAACTGGCTAATGTTGCGAGCTCGGAGATTCGCCACCGTCTGGAACAAACGTCCCGGATGGCGGAGAGACGACTTCGCGACAAGATTGACAAATGGCAGTGCTATGCCTGGAACAGCCTGCGTGCGACGGCACGGAAGGGCGGTTGCCATACGACGTCGCGCGGTCTGCATATCGACATTAACCAGGACATTTGTGGCGTCTTGGTCGATGACCTGATTCTTGCCTGGTCCAGCTATCGTGATAACTTGATTCAGTCGCGCATCAGCACGTTGACCCAGGAATTCGCAACCGATTTACACCAGCGCCTTGAAGCGTTTCGGTTCGGCGTTCCGGCCGGAGACGCGCAGCGGGCCATCGACGATATTATGAGCCATATTGGTGCATTAACCGAGCGGCAGCGGCATCAAACGCTTATGCACGTCAGCACAGTCATCAATCGTCTTGAATCCATTCAGCGACCAGCATATGCGATTGTTGAGGAGGAAATGAGGTCGGTTTTCAGTCATGTAGCAAATGAATCTGGGCAGGGATGCTCAGAACGAATGCGAGATCATCTCGTGCGCGGATTTGAAAGGAGCATTGGCACAATCCGGTATCGAGTGACGAAAATGATCGATGGCGTCCTAGAAGAAGTGTTGCAAGAGTGCGAGGCTGCTTTCGGTGATTTTGGCAGAGTGGCGTCGCAACAAATCGAGCAATCGCTCGCCAACGTCGGGCATCTCGTAGCGATTGAAGAGCGTGAATTGGCTGAGCGACGCTTGGAGCACGTCAATCGAGCGATCCAGGCCTTGCCTGCACCTGCCGCTTAAGTCGAACCAGGTCTCCGGCCCATGCCAGTCCTGCCACGAAATACGCGAATTTTTCTAGGCGACGCGGACTTGACGCTGACGTCCGCCATGAAGGACGTGGTGTCCGCCGTCGCTGATGGCGTTTCCCCGGTGCTCGTTGGGGGAAGGGCTGGAACAGGCAAGTCGAGCTTGCTCAAGTATATCCAGCGCCTTGCAACGAGGCCCGTCGCGGTGTTGGCCCCAACCGGAGTTGCTGCAGTCAATGCGGAGGGGGCGACGATCCATTCATTTTTTCGATTTCCGCCCAAGTTGCTTTCGCAGCAAAAAATCGAGCGCAGCGAGTCCCTGTCGCAAGTCTGCAACTGTCTGGACGGCATCATCATCGATGAAGTGTCCATGGTGCGAGCTGACATGATGGACGCAATCGACGCATCGCTCAAAGTGCATCGCAGGAGTTCAGCGCCCTTCGGCGGTATTCAAATGTTGTTCTTTGGAGACCTCGCACAATTGCCACCCGTGGTGGCAGATCAGGCGCTGCAAGAATACTTCTCATCGGTTTACGAATCGCCGTTCTTTTTCGACGCCGCAAGCTTACGGTTTCAGCGGCTCGAGCGACATGATCTGGACGAAGTGTTTCGACAAAGGGACCCTCACTTCGTGCAGCTTCTTGATCGAGTTAGCACTGCAACTGCGACATCGGATGACCTTCGCCTGCTTAACGGCCGAGTCGCACGGGACGCGTGGCAAGGAAAGCCCGATGCGATCGTGTTAACCACAACAAGGCGATCGGCCCTGACAACCAACAAGTCCCGGCTGGATGCCCTTCCCTTGGGGCGACGCGAGTTTTCAGCAATCGTAAGCGGTCAAGTTCCACAGGAGTATTTTCCGACCGAGAGAGTGTTGGAGTTGAAACCTGCAGCCCGTGTGATGATGTTACGCAATAACGGATCGAAATGGCAGAACGGCACGATTGGTACCCTTGTTGGCTTCGATCGCCACGAGGGTGAGGAGGCGCTGCAAATCCAGATTGGTAGCGCCACCTATTCCGTCACGCCCCATACGTGGGAAGTGATTCGATACACAGCGGATTCTGCGAATGGCCGCTTGCGCGAGGAGGTCGTGGGAACATACCGACAGTTTCCTGTGAAGCTCGCGTGGGCCGTTACCATCCACAAGAGCCAGGGACTGACCTTTGATGAAGTGGTGATCGATCTGGATCGAGGAGCCTTTGATCACGGGCAACTTTACGTCGCATTGAGTCGCTGTCGGACGCTGAACGGATCATGCTGACCGTGCCGATTAGACTGACAGACTTGCGATGCCACCCGCGTGTGAAGTGGTTCAATGCTCAGTGTTTTTCCCACTCGGAGCGCGCCAGATAGCATTCAGGGCAACGGGCCACATTCACGTACCACCGGAAAATCTGCAGGGCAGAGCTTCGCGGCGGTGTACGCTGGAGTATGGTGAACATGGTTACGAACGGCAGGTCGCAGGCCTGTTCCATGTGAGCGAAGAGGCCGCCTGGCTCAAGGCGTGCTGGCGCGCGGCGGCAGAGTGGCGTGAACAGTGCTCTTAAGGCTGCGCGTTTGCAACCTCGGGTCATTATAGCCGCTTGCGCTCCTTCGTGCGTTTGGCCCGGGCAACTTTCTCCCCGTGGCGTGGGCCCAGCTTTCCTAGGCGGCGCTAAGAGGCTGTCCGAAAACGATTCCCGCGTTTTACGTCATCGCACGATGCATGCATCGTCGAGCTAGCTTGGAAAATTGGGCCGAACCAATTGCTATCGCCCACACGCTGGCACGGACAGACCTCGGAAAAGTCGGCGTTTCGTTTCCGGATGGCCTCTAAGTGCGCTCATTAGCTCGGGCTTCATGGCGGGAAGGTTGTGCAACCCGGTGCGGTTGGCCTCGATTCGTCGGCGCTTGGCTCAACGGCCATCGGCCCGGGGGATAAGTGGGTAATCCGGTCAGGGGAAGGCCCACCCTTGACGCCTGCACTCTCCACGGGATACCATGTTTTGACTAATCAAAACTTCGATTCTTGCCGATCAAAGCATGCGACTGCCTTCTCTCTTCGTTCTGGGAATCCTCTGTTGCGGATGTAACAGCAACGCGCCCACAAGCAACGGCGTGGCGGAGACCAAAGCCGATTTCCACTTTTCGGGCGACTATCCCATCAAGACGGTCTGCACCACGGGCATGGTCGCAGACTTGGTTCGTAATGTCGGCGGCGAACATGTTGCCGTCGAGCAGTTAATGGGCGAAGGCATCGACCCTCATTTGTATAAGACCTCCACGGCCGATATCGACAAGCTCACGTCGGCTGACGCCATCTTCTATTCCGGCCTGCATCTGGAAGGAAAGATGGGCGATGTTTTTGTGCGCATGGCACGTCGCAAACCCGTGTATGCCGTAACTGAGGGCGTGCGGCAGGATCAGGTGCTGGAAGTCGATGACGGGCAGTTCGATCCGCATCTGTGGTTCGATGTCTCGCTGTGGAGCCAATGTGCCGAGGTCGTGGCCGAGGCGCTCGCCGCTTACGATTCCAAGCATCAGGCCGATTACGAGCGCAATTTCACTACCTATCGCGAGCGGTTGGCGAAGCTGCACGAGGAATGCAAGTCCCAGATCGCCGCCATTCCGCGGGAGCGCCGCGTGCTGGTCACCGCCCACGACGCGTTCAGCTATTTCGGCCGGGCCTACGATGTGCAGGTGAAAGCCATTCAGGGCATCAGCACCGAAAGCGAAGCCGGCGTCAAGGAAATCAACGAACTCGTGGGGTTCATCGCCCAGAACAAGATCAAGGCCGTGTTCGTGGAATCCAGCGTGAGCGATCGCAACATCAAGGCGCTCGTCGAAGGTTGCCAGGCCCAGGGGCACACCGTCACCATCGGCGGCGAGCTCTTCTCCGATGCCATGGGCCAAACCGGCACGCCGGAAGGAACCTACGAAGGCATGGTGAAGCACAATGTGGAGACGATTGTCAAAGCACTGCAATGACGACCATGTTGCGTCCCGCCACTGCCGCCGCTTCTGTCCAGCTCCTGAGCACTGCCAAGTCTAGCGCTCCTGTCCTGGACGTTCACGATGTCACGGTGGCGTACCATCGCAAGCCAGTCCTGTGGGATATCGATCTGACGCTGGCCGAGCCGGCCCTGGTGGGCATCATCGGACCCAACGGCGCCGGCAAGAGCACCCTCATCAAAGCCATTCTCGGCCTAGTCCCCTTGGCTAGCGGACGCGTCGAAGTTTACAACCGTCCGCTGCGACAACAGCGCCGCCTCGTCGGTTACGTGCCTCAGCGTGAGAGCGTCGATTGGGACTTTCCGGTCTCCGTCCTGGACGTGGTGTTGATGGGAACCTACGGCCGCCTGGGATGGTTTCGACGCCCCGGACGCGCCGATCGCGATTGGGCTCGCCATTGCCTGGATCAAGTGGGACTGGCCGACTTGGCGATGCGCCAGATCGGCCAACTCTCCGGCGGACAGCAACAACGCACGTTCCTGGCCCGCGCTTTGGCACAACGGGCACAGATCTATTTCATGGACGAGCCGATGGCCGGCGTCGATGCCGCTACGGAGCGCATCGTGTTCGAGCTGCTCCGCGAGTTGCGGCAGCAAGGCAAGACGGTGATCGTCGTCCATCACGATCTGCGGACCGTGCCCACCTACTTCGAGCAGGTGGTGCTTCTGAACATGCGCTTGGTAGCCAGCGGTTCGACGAGCGACGTCTTCACCCCCGAGAACCTGCGGAAAACTTACGGCGGGCGGTTGTCGATATTGGAAGCCGCCGGAGAAGCAGTGGCCACTGCAAAGCTGTAGCCCATGCGCTTCCTTCGTCTCGCCGTCCTGGTCCTGATCGTGTTGTCTGCGTTTTCGCTGATCCTGGCCGATCGCTGGAATCTCTGGCCGCGGATCGCTGTTCTGCTGGGCGTTCAATACAACACGCTGATCGTGCTGGTTGGCACAAGCCTGCTCGGCGCCAGCGCCGGCCTTGTCGGCAGCTTCGCCGTTTTGCGACGCCAGGCGCTGATGGGGGATGCCCTGGCCCACGCCGCGTTGCCGGGCATTTGCCTGGCATTTCTGTGGCGCGGCCAGCGCGATTTGCCCGTGCTGCTGGGTGGAGCTTTGGGTACGGGCCTGGCTGGCATTGCCGTTGTGGCCGCGCTCCGCCGTTGGACGCGCATCAAGGAAGACGCGGCGATCGGGATTGTGCTGAGCGTCTTCTTCGGCGCGGGATTGGCGCTCAGCCGGGTGATTCAGAGTACGACCACCACCGGCAGCAAGGCGGGGCTCGATTCCTACATTCTGGGCAAGACCGCCGGGATGATCTCGCAGGATGTGACGTGGATTGCCGCGGTATCGCTCGGCGCGCTGCTGGTGGTGCTGCTGCT
>JBGTDH010000896.1:0-9040 GCA_041748435.1 Pirellulales bacterium | reverse complement strand
CACGGGCGTTTTGGCCGCGGCGGATGAATGCCGGGCAGATGCCATTGCCGTGGGCGCCCGCGGCATGGGCCCCATCGATCGGTTGCTGCTGGGCAGCGTGTCGTACTCGATTATTAACGGATCGCGCATTCCGGTGTTGGTGGCGCGGCCCGGTTGTCAGCCGGCCGCCGATGGCAGTTACCGCGTGCTGGTGGCTTGCGATGGCAGCGACACGGATCAGGATCTCGTCGGCGCGCTCTCCGCCTTGAGTTGGCCACCGCAGACCGAGGGTCAGTTGATTACCGTGGTCGAATCGATGTACGCCGGCCAGGTGCCCCAGTGGCTGGAGAAAAAGGTGCGCTCGGCGGAGGCCGAAGAAATTGCCAAGGCCTTTGAGGCCGAGTTTGCGTCGGACAAGCGGGCGGCGGAAAAACAACTGCGCGATCGTTGCGAGCGGTTACCCGAGGCTTTTCGTTCCTGCCAGCCGATCGTGGCCGAGGGCCATCCCGCCGAGCAGATTCTCTTACACGCCGATAAGCTGCTCTCCCAGTTGATCGTCGTCGGCGCCAGCGGGGTCGGCGCCGTGGCCAGATTCTTTCTCGGCAGCACGTCGCTCAAGGTGCTGACCGAAGCCCGCAGTTCCGTGCTGCTGGTAAAGCATCGCCGAAGAGCGTAGCACTTTCTCGAGTTGCGCCGTTTCGTTCTGGGGTGGGCAATCGACATCGACGGAAGACCAATGGACGAATATCAGCCTTGGCACCGGTTGTTCGGGCTATCGTGGATGGACTTTTTTCACGGTCTCCCCGTCACCGTGGAGCTCGAGAAGGACCTGTCTCTTAAACAGCAGTGGCTCGACGTGGTCATCATCCGCCAGGATGCGACGCCGCTTCCCTGCCGACTTCCGGATGGTTTCGAGAATCTTGGGCCGCACAACTTGATCACCTTCAAGTCCTACCAGGAAGCGCTGGATGGTTGGACGCTCCATGAGTTGTGCGGCCACTACGTCAACTACCGCAAGCAGATCAGTCCCACGATGCAGAGCCTTCTGCCCGAGGAAGATTTTTGCCTCTTTGCCGTCAGCGTTCGTTACCCGCAGAAGCTGGCTCAGCAAGTGGCGCTCACGCCGATCAGCCCTGGCGTCTACGATGTCCATCATTTCACGGGTCGCTTACGGCTGATTGTGGTGCATCAGTTGCCACGTGCGAAGCACAATGCCATGCTGCATCTGTTCAGCGCTCAGACGGAACTGGTAAAATACGGGACGGAACACTACCGTCCGCGATCCGTCGAGACGACGAGCCTGTTGCGCCAACTTTACGAGAGATACCAACAGGAGGGCCTGCCCATGCCGTATACCTTGCAAGACCTGGTGCGCGACACGATCGACGAATTGGTTCAGACGCACCCCGACGAAATCGTTCGCAAACTTCCAACTCGGAAGCGCCTGGAGGGTTTGTCTCCCGACGAACGCCTCGAGGGCCTGTCTCCCGACGAACGCCTCGAGGGCTTGTCTCCCGACGAACGCCTGGAGGGCCTGTCTCCCGAGGAGCGGCTGAAGGGCCTGTCTGCTCAAGAACGCATCTCTGGCATCTCGCGCGAGACGCTGGAGGCACTCCTCCGGCAGCTCAAAGGCAACGTCTCAGCCACCGATTCGTAACAGGCATTTCGCTGAAGGCTGCCCCCCTCAATGCACCAGGGTGTCCGCCAGGAACGTGCTTTCCAGCCGGGTTCGCAGCGCGTGTTGTTGGTCGCCGGTAAGCAATGCCCGCGGGGCCGCACATCGTGCGCAATCGAGTAGACCTTGCCAGAGCAGAATCTGCTTCGTGGCTGCCAAGGGCGGAAACGAGAGCAGGATCTCGATCGCCTCGTTGACGCGCTTCTGCTCCGCAATCGCTTCTGCCCAGCGGCCGGCGGCGGCATGCGCGGCAATCGCCAGAATTTGCCGGGGCATGAAGTTGTACGTGGTGCCGATGCCGCCGTGAGCGCCCGACGCCAGGCCCAGGGCCAGCATCTCGTCGGGACCGTTGTACATGATCTGTTCGGGCGCGAGCCGCGTGATCAGCCGCTGCATCAGGTAGAGGTTCGTGTCGGTGAATTTGAAACCCGCCACGCCCGGGATGCTGCCAATCGTGGCCAGCCGCTCCAGCGGCACAGCCGTCCCTGTGATGAAAGGAATATAGTAAGCCACGACAGGCAGGCCGGCGACGACAAGCTGGCGGTAGTAGTCCTCGACTTCCTCCCAACCATAACCGCCGACGAATGGCGGGATGCTGCTCACGGCGTCTGCTCCGATCTCGGCGGCGTGCCGGGCGAGCTCATAGGCCATCGAAGCCTGCACGGCGCCTACATGGACGATCACCTGTCCGCGGCCGCGCGAGTGCTGCACGCACAACTCCGCCAGTTGTCGGCGGATCGCAAAATCCAGATACACACCCTCGCCCGTGCTGCCGAGCACATACAGACCGCCTGCCCCTTGGCGATACAGATGATCGATCAGCCGCTCGGCACTGGGCACGTCCAAACGTCTTTCTTCGGTAAGTGGCGTAACCAAAGCGGGCAAGATTCGATTGGCACTGGCCAGCAGCGGATTTGGCATGATGAATAGTTTGAAGAACAGGACAGGAGTATGGAGTGGCATGCAGGCTAACGGAGAACAGGACATCGTGCCAGAGGCAACGGCGGCAACAAAATGTTTGACGAGCGGTCGCCGGGTCACCAGACTTTGGCAATCGATCCACGAGGGCCACAGCTCATGCAGACCATCTACGCACTCACAATCTTGCTGGTCGCGCAAGGAGAGACGCCTCGGCACGCGGCGGAGTTTGTCTTCCCGCCGCATGCCCAGCACAATCACGCGCCCGGCATTGTCGAGCTTCCCAACGGAGACATGCTGGTTTCCTGGTATCGCGGTTCCGGCGAGCGCAGCGCCGACGATGTCGCCGTCTATGGCGCGCGGCGCACGGCCGAGTCGTCCAAGTGGAGCGAGGCGTTTGTGATGGCCGATCGCCCCGGTTTCCCAGATTGCAACACCTGCCTGATGGTCGACGCTCGCGCGCGGCTGTGGCTGTTCTGGCCCACCATTGTGGCCAACTCCTGGGAATCTTGCCTGACCAACTTCAAAGTCAGCTCGGATTTTCTCGGGGCCGGCACTCCTAAGTGGGAGCGCGAAGGACTGGTGCTCCTCAAGCCCGATGACTTTCGCGATGCCGCCGTGAAGCAATTGGACGAGGGTCTCGCGCGCCGCGGACCGCTGACCGAAGACGCCCGCGCCAAGGCCGATCAGTTTCGCCAGCGGCTGGGAGAAAAGCTGTATCAACGGCTCGGTTGGCAGCCGCGCTGCAAGCCCACCGTGCTTCCCAGCGGACGCATCTTGCTGCCCTTATATACAGACACGTTCTCGCTCTCGATCATGGCCATCAGCGATGATGGCGGCGGAAGCTGGTTCGCCGGCCAGCCGTTGTTGGGCTTCGGCGCCATTCAACCGGCCGTCTTGCGCCGCGACGATGGCACGCTGGTGGCCTACATGCGAGAGAACGGTCCGCTGGATCGTATTCGCATTTCCGAATCAAAGGACGAGGGCATCTCCTGGGGACCCGTCGGCGTGACCGAGTTGCCCAACCCGGGCGCCGGCGTGGATGGCCTGCGCTTGAAGGATGGCCGCTGGCTGCTGGTCTACAACGACACGGTGCAAGGCCGCAACAAGCTGGCGGTCTCACTCTCCAACGACGAAGGCCGCACGTGGAAACACACGCGGCACCTGGAGAACGAGCCGCTCGGGTCGTACCACTATCCCGCCATCATTCAAAGCAAGGATGGCACGCTGCATGCGGTCTACAGCCACTTCACGATCGCCGGCAAAACGATGAAGCACGCCGCATTCAACGCGGCTTGGGTGATGGCTGGCGACCCGTGATGTAGGGCAAAGCATCGCGAAACCGCAAGCGTGCGCCGCGCTTGCGGCTTAGCGCCTACGCCAGCGCCTGCTGAAACCTCGCCATCCGCTCGGCCATCGGGCCGGGGGGCGTGAGATGCGTCTCGCCTTCGCAAGGGGCGATGCGCAATGCAATAAAACGCGGCCCCGGCGCAGTCAGCGCTGCGGCGATCCCGTGCTTCCATCGCTCCGCATCATCGAACTGGGCAACGCTGCCGGCGGCGAAACCCATCGCGCGGGCCAAGGCCGGATAATCGACCCGTCCGGCGACGGCGGCCGTTTGCTGGCCGCCGGTCACCTCGTAGATGCCGTTGTCAAACAAGATCAGCGTCAGATTCGTGGCGCGGCTGGCCGTGATGGTGGCTAGCACGCCCGTGTTCATCAGCATGCAGCCATCGCCGTTGAACACCAGCACCTCACGCAGCGGCTGCGCCAACGCCAAACCCAACCCAAGGGCCGGCGCCTGGCCCATGCTGGAGGGCACAAAATGAAAATCGAGTGGATGCTGGCTCATGCGCGGCCATTCGCGGGCCGTGCCCATCGTGGTGATCACAATCTGATCCGTCCGCACCGCCAACAATACCTGCAAGGCAGACTCCAGCGTCATGCAACCTGGCATGCGTTCCTCACTTCATTTCGTTCGTAGTTAGGCGAGGACAATTGTATCATGACGCCCTCATTTGCCGCACCGTCTCGAACCCGACGCTCCAACCATGATTCGCTCCGCGCAGCCCACTGATGTTCCGGCTATCTTCGATCTAATCTGCGCGCTGGCCGAGTACGAGCGGCTGCGGGATCAGGTGGTGCTCAAGGTTGAGTTTCTGCGCGGGCACCTGTTTGGCCCGCGGCCGTACATCGAGGCGCTCGTGGCGGAAGACGCCGGACGCGTGGTCGGGTTTGCCATTTACTTTCACAACTATTCCACCTTTCGCGGTCGTCCGGGGATCTACCTGGAAGATCTGTTCGTGCTGCCCGAGCATCGTAGTCAGGGACACGGCAAAGCATTGCTGGCGGCGCTGGCTCGCCTGGCCGTCGAGCGGGACTGTGCCCGGCTGGAATGGTCGGTGCTGAATTGGAACGAGCCGGCGATTGCCTTCTATCGCTCGCTGGGCGCCGTGCCGATGGACGACTGGACCGTGTTTCGACTGACGGATGACGCGCTCCAGCAGCTCGCGCGCTGATTACATAGCCGCCCTCTTCTCCAGCGGCGGCCGCCGCAGATGGAAATCCGTGGCTTGCTGAAAGGCGTAGGACAGGGAGAGCAGTTCCGTTTCGCCGAACAGCCGCCCGGTGAACGTAATCGTATCCGGCTGTCCCGAGGGGCTGCCTTTGCGCTCGCCAAAGGGCAGCGCAATCGTCGGATGTCCGGTCAGATTAGTGATCGTCAGATCGTCGCCCCCGACATAGGCATCGACCTTGCTCATTAGCTCCTCCATGTCTTTCATCACTAGCGTACGCACGCGGTTGGCGCGCAGATATTCGATGGCAGGCACGAATTGACCCTGACGGAACGAGTTGGCCCAGCGGCCGATGCCTTCGCTTACGCCGTCCCGCGTAAGTTGATCGAACACGCACGCCGCCTCGGTATTCAGAATAAGCGTCAGCGCGGCAGCCGGGTAACGATCCGGCAGCTTGATCGGCGTAAGCTGCACGCCCAACTCGCGCAGCACGCAAATCTCCGGGCGTTCCTCCAGCGGGGTTTTCTCTTCGAAGTAGCCCACCCGCAGCGAGCTCACCTCGCGCCGCGCCGGCCAGGAGAAAGGTCGATCGACGGCGGCCAGGTCGAGACCGTCGTAGCCATGAATCGCCCCCAGCACCAAAGCACAATCTTCCACGCTGCGGGCCATCGGTCCGACCTTGTCCATGCTCCAGGCCAGCGTCATACAGCCATGCCGGCTGACACGGCCATACGTGGGACGCAGGCCCGTCACGCTGCAGCGGCGGCTGGGAGAAATGATGCTGCCCAGCGTCTCGCTCCCCAACGCGAATCCCACCAGCCCCGCCGCCACGGCCGACCCCGGACCGGCCGACGAACCGCTGGAGCCTTCTTCGATGTTCCAAGGGTTACGGGTCTTGCCGCCGTACCACTCGTCGCCCAGCGCCAAGGCGCCGGAAGTAAGCTTGGCCACCAAGACCGCGCCGGCTTCCTCCAGACGCCGCGCAACACTGGCCTTCACTTCCAGCGTTTGCTCTTGATAGACGCCCGCGCCCCAGGTGGTCTTGTAGCCCGGCCAGGCGATCAAGTCTTTGGCGCCCCACGGCACTCCGTGCAGCGCCCCCCGATAGCGGCCCGCCGCGATTTCACGATCAGCCCGCTCGGCCTGCTCCCGCGCCAGCTTCTCGGTGAGCGAGACTACGCACAACAGATTGGGATCGTACTTGCGAAGGCGATCCAGATACAACCGCGTGAGTTCGGCCGACGAGACTCGACGCGTGCGCAGCAGCGCGGCCAACTCGGTGACGGGCAGAAAGGCCAGATCCTCGTCGGACACGGGCCGTTCCGGGGACGCAACTTCACGGGGCCGCACGTCGTCGCGCCGCACGGGTCCGCTGCTTTCCTGCGGCGGAGCGGCGAAAAAGCGAAGCGCCGGCGGGATGTTGTTATCCAACTTCACCTTGCGGATCAATTGAAATTTCTGCTGATCCCGCGCGGCCGCCGCAGCCGCCGCGCGACGTTCGTCTTCGCTCAGCTCGATGCCAGCCACCCACTCCGCTTGTTGAATCATCTCCGGCGTAATCTCCGCCGCCGCAGCCGCTTGTGCCGCCAACGACCGCTGGAACACTGCCGTCCCCACGCCCAATCCCGCTAGGGCGCGCAGCACCCCACGGCGCGTGGTAACCGCGGGGGAGTCTTCGTGAAGGGGCACTGCCAAATCGCTGGGTGAGGGTTGATTGATCGACATGTTAGGCTGCTCAAGACAGGGATGATCGGCGATTATGGTTTGCCGACAATCGCTTGGCAATCATCAATGTCGAGGCACTTTGATTGACAGCGGCCCCGCTCCCGGTAACATAATTGACATCATGAGACCCCGGCCAGCGATTCCCGTTCGCCGTTTGAATCCCAAACTGGACGAACCGCCGTTCTGGCTGTTTCGCTTGGAGACGTGGCTCATGCTGGCCTCGCTCTGCTTGTTCTTTCAGATCTTTCCGTCGGTCTTCTTGGGCTTGCTCTACATCGTCGACGTGCGCAACTGGACCTGGGGCGTCTGGGTCGGCGTCGAAGTCGCCATCGTGGCCACGCTGCTTGTGCTTTGGGGCTGGCAAAAGTCCGATTGACTCTCCTCTCCCCCTGGGAGAGGCCGGGTGAGGGCTTTCAATGCTTACCATCGGTCTGCTGTCCCTGCTGCTCTCCATCGGACAGCCCGAACCGGGTACTGCCGTTGTCGGCGACGACTTCCACGCCAACGAACCTGAATTCGTCCAATTACGTTACGAACCAGCGTTCCTGACCCTGTTCGACGAGCATCGCCTTAACTACTCGGGGGGCGGCTATCGCGATCGGCTGTTTCGCTATCGTCTGTTCGTGCCCCAGACGAGCGGGCCGGAAAACAGGCGGCCGCTCATCGTCTGGCTGCATGGACGAGGAACAGCCGGGGACGACAACGCCAGCCACTTGAGGCACGTCAGTTCATTGATCCTCACCAAACCCTGGGAACGCGAGCGATTTCCCTTTTTTGTCCTGGCCATCCAATGTCCGCGCGAAAACCCAATCTGGACGACCAACTCGGCCGAGGCCGACGACATGATCAATGTGGTCTGGGCCGCCATCGAAAAGACGATCCATGAGTTCCCAGTTGATGTGGATCGAATCGTACTAACCGGAGCGTCCAGCGGCGGCAGCGGATGCTGGGAGTTGGCCATGCGACGTCCGGACGTCTTTGCAGCCGTCGCGCCGCTAGCGTCGGGCGGAGCGGATTCGTCGCGAATCAATCGATTGGTCGACGTGCCCGTGTGGGTGTTTCATTCGGCTTTCGATTCGGGAACGCCCATCGAGGCGGTTCGCAGAACTGTAGCTGCGCTGGAAGCAGTGGACGGCAGCGTGCACTTGACGGAAGTAGACTCCCACCTGCACGACTGTTGGACGGCCGCATTTGAAGAGCACGACCTTCTGGAGTGGCTCTTGTCCCAAAAACGGGGTTCGCCGGGGCGTCCCCCAGGGGTCCTCACGGTCCGACGACGACTCGAGCGGGCTTGGCACAGTTATTCGGTCGTTCAGATGCTCGGTCAAATCGGCATTCCGCTCCTGGTCTTCTTTGCCATCTGGTCCGCACGCCGCCAGCGCCGCAAGAGGAACGGATGAAGGCAGAAGGATGAAGGATGAACCTGAAGAGGAGGAGAGCGACCCGGCAGAAACGACGACAGACGAGGGGAACGCTAATTCACGCTAATCTCCGCTAATCCCGATCCGGAAAATTAGTGTCGATCAGCGAAGATCAGTGTTCCCGCTCTTCCCCTCCTTCTTCTCCTCGATGTGATAGATGTAGATCGAATATCCCGCCATCGCCACCGGCTTTAGCTTCTGAAACGTCACCAGCGCGTTCTGCCGCAATCCCCCCTTGGTCCCGTCGGGCTTGTAGACAAACCAAGGATACCCGCGCACGAAGTTCACGCTCACGGCGTACCAGCCCGGCGGGATCTCCTCTAATGTCAGCGGTTCTTCCCGACGCGAGAACAGTTGCTCCGGCACGCTGTACTCAACGCCCGCATACTTCGGATCGAAGTACCCGAAGTAAACCAAGTTGATTGCCTGTTCATCCTTCATCCTTCCGCCTTCATCCTTCTCTTTCCGCAGCCAGTCTTTGAGGAACAACAGATCCTGCCCCCAATCGACGTTGCTGTGAATCAGGTGCTCCGGCCCGTCCGTTGGCCCGCCGACCAACTCGTTGAAGTACGACAAGCTGTGCGGATAGACCCACAAGCTACTGGTGATCGACCAGGCCAAGGCGGCTGCGGCGACGCCGGTGACCGCGCGCCGCGCGTAAAGTAGCCGGCACACTCCGTGTGCCGAAGCCAGTGGTGCCGCACCTTCGGCTTCGGCACGCAAGTTCACGGTTAGTGAAATGACTGCGGACGGCACACGGAGTGTGCCTGCTACTTTGCCTCCGCTCTTCGCCGCGCGATTCATGC
>JBGTDH010000895.1:0-3511 GCA_041748435.1 Pirellulales bacterium | reverse complement strand
GACCTGGCCACGGGCCGCTACTATCTGCTCACCGCCGCCCGCCGCATTCGCCGCAACCTGGCCGACCTGTGGGACAACGACGACAGCGCCACCACCGCGATAGCTCAACGGGTGTTGCATCCGCCTCCCGCGAGCGAGCCCCGGCCTCTCCGCCCGGCGCCTGCCGCGAACGCGCACCACTAAGGAACGCGTTTCCTCGTCGCGGTTAGCCGCGACGCGCAGTCTTACCAGCGGAGCGCGACGGCGGGAAACATCCGAGTTTTCTCCGTGCCGTCTCCTGTTTTCCCTCGGCCGGGCCAATTATGATAGAGGTCTCCGCTGATTGCGGCGGAGTCGGTGGTGCGGTTCGGTACCGACCTCCTCCTCGCACCCTGCACGGCACTTGGCCTACTCGCATTGCGTTGTCATGGGCGTTCCTCAAGTAGTCATCGTCGGCCGGCCGAATGTCGGCAAATCCAGCCTGTACAATTGGCTGGCCAATAAGCGGCTGGCCATTGTCGATGATCGCGCCGGCGTGACACGGGACCGCGTGACGCACCTGCTCTACGAACGCGAGCAGTTCTTCGAGCTGGTCGATACCGGCGGCATGGGCTTCCAGGATCCGGACAACCTCACGCAAGAGATCGACGAGCAGATCGATGTGGCCATCGAATCGGCCGACGTGCTGCTGTTTGTGGTCGATACCCGCGCCGGCCTGACGCCGCTGGATCAGGACGTGGCCCGGCGGCTGCGGTATGTGGATGTGCCCGTGATCTGCGTGGCCAACAAGACCGATGCCGCCACCCTGGACTCGCAGGCCGACGAATTCTACAAGCTGGGCCGCGGCAAGCTGATGAAGGTCAGCACCCGAGAGAACCGCGGCAAGCAGGAACTGCTCGACATGATCCTCGAGCGGCTGCCCCAGGAGTCGCTGGCCGAGGCGCCGCCCGATCCCGTAATGAAGGTGGCCATCGTCGGCCGCCAGAACACGGGCAAGAGCACGTTTATCAACAGCCTGGCGCGCGCGCAGCGGATGATTGTGAGCGAAGTGCCGGGGACCACGCGGGACAGCGTGGACGTGCGGTTCGAGCTGGACGGCAAAGCGTTCGTCGCCATCGACACGCCCGGCATGCGGCGGAATAAAGGCGTTCTGGACGATATCGATTTCTACTCCATGCACCGCGGCCAGCGCAGCATCCGCCGGGCCGATGTGGTGCTGCTGTTCTTCGATCCCTCGCAGCGCGTCACCAAGGTGGATAAGGATCTCTGCACGTACATCGCAGAGAACTACAAGCCCTGCATCTTCGTGGTGAACAAGTGGGACTTGATGGCAGAGAACATGCCCACGGAAAAATGGGTGCATTACCTGCGGGACACGTTTCGCACGATGCCGCACGTGCCGATTGCGTTCATCACCGGCCAGACGGGCAAGAACGTGAAGGCCTTGCTGAATCACGGGCAGATGCTGTTCAAGCAGGGCTTGGAGCGGGAATCGACCGCCAGTCTGAATCGTCTGGTGCGGGCGGCCGTGGAGCATAACCCTCCGCCGATGAAGCAAGGCCGCCGGCCGAAGATTTTTTTTGCCACGCAGGTGGGCGTGCAGCCGCCGACCATCGTGCTGTTCTGCAGCAACCCCACGAGCTTGGACAACACCTATCGCCGCTATTTGCTGGGCGTGTTTCGCGATCATCTGAGCTTCGGCGAGATCCCCATTAAGCTCTACTTGCGTCGCCGCGAGTCCGCCAGCGCCTCCGACGGCTCCGACGTGGAAGAATCCGACAGCAGCAAAAAGGGCGGCTGAAGAAGGAGTGAAAGGCGGCGATCGATGGCTACGATCTGGTTCGCAATCTGGCTGGCCGCGGGTGCTCCTCCGCAGGCCGAATTACAGGCAGACGCGCAGCGCCTGGCGGAAGTGTGGGCCCGGCAGCGCCGGGAGATTCGCTCGGCGCAGATTACGGCCGAGCACTTTGTGCTGAAGCCCACCAGTTTCCGGCAAGGCGTGGTCGAAACGTTCCTGGCCGATGTCGAGGACGCGGTGCAGCGGGGCGTTGATCCGATCGACAACGAAGCTCTCACGCGAAGTCTGCCGGTCGTCGACCGTCGCGCACCGGGTTGGCAGAAGCTGTCGGTCGTGATCGAAGAGGCACGCCTGAGAGCGACATCCCAATGGCAAACGCCGCAGGGCCTGCCGCGCGTGACGATTCTGGCTTTCGATGGCCAGCACGAGGTGCATTGGCGAGACAGCGCGCTGCAGGCAAACCTGTATTCCGGCCGCACGCACATGGCCATCGCCGATCTGTCGTGGTTTCGTCTGATTCCCTGCCTGCCGCGCGATGCAACGGTCCGCCCCGATCTTGACGAGGACTCGCGGCTTGTCGTGGCGTCGGAAGGTTGGACCATGACCGTCGATCGGCTCAGCGGACTTCTGCGCGAGGCGACGCTCGGGGACACGCGCATCTGGCAGCATGGCACGGTGGAGTTCCCCGGCGGCATCAAGTTCCCACGCCTCGTGGTTCGCTTGCGATACAGTGGCCGGCTGTTGAACAAAGTGGAGATCGTGAAGATCGGCGAAGCACGGTTCAACGCGGACCTCCCTGCCGACGCGTTCCAGGTTGCACTCCCCGAGGGCGCCACCGTGGTCGACGCACGCGGCGAGGGCAATCAGCCCGAGATCTATGGGCTCACCGCGGCAGTCCATAATGTCGCGGCCCTCGCGCGGGATGGCATGAACGTCAATCGCAACTGCCATCCACTGCACGAGTTGATTGTCATGAAGGGTCCGCTCACCGAGTGCAAGCTTCTCAGTTCGCGCTGCAACACGCATCAAAACCGGGACCTGGACCGCGGCCAGATCGAATGGTTTAGCGCCACCTGCACCGATCCGCTTTGCCAGGTGCGGGACTTTAACCCGCATCGCCCCGGGGCCAAAGTCGATCTGTGGGTCAACATGTACCAATTGGCATGCTTCGTCCGCACGAACGACCGTGGGCTCACGTGCGAGCGCGTGGTCGAGTACGAGCCCAACTTCGTGAATCGGCCCGCCCTGAGGGCCTGCCTCGCGACCGACGGCAAGTAATCGGGATGTTGCCGACGATTGCTCCAGTCCTTCTAATGGCGTCCTTCCCCGCTGGTAGGCCAGACTTCGAGGACGCCCCCAATGAAAGCCGCTTTCATCGAACGGACCGGTTCGCCGGATGTCATTCAGTACGGAGACTTGCCGCAGCCGAAGGTCGGGCCTTCGCAGGTGTTGGTAAAAGTGGCGGCCGTGGCGGTCAATCCGATCGACACGTACATTCGCGCCGGCGCCGTAGCCATGAACCTGCCCTTTCCGTTTGTCATCGGGGCCGATCTGGCGGGCGTGGTCGAGCAGTGCGGAGCGCAAGCCACGCGGTATCCGGTCGGGACGCGCGTCTGGGGCAGCAATCAAGGACTCTTGGGCCGGCAGGGAACCTTCGCCGAGTACGCCGCGGTCGACGAGCAATGGCTCTATGCGATTCCCGAGGGCGTGAGCTTCGAGCAGGCTGCCGCCGGC
>JBGTDH010000894.1:0-4650 GCA_041748435.1 Pirellulales bacterium | reverse complement strand
TCGCAAGATGGCAGCCGCCTGGCGATCTTTAGAAAGGCCGATCGCGGGCAGCCGGAACGCATCGACGTGCTGGACCTGGCGGCGCGCCGCGTGGCATTGAACGCCCCCGCGCCCTCGCTAGGCCCGAAAGTTTACGTAGGTCTCCCGCTGATGGCGCTGGCCGCTGATGGCGCTGGCGGCGCGGCCGTGGTCAAAGGGGGACAGCGCACGGCGGTGATGTACTTTGGCAACGCGGCGAACGTGAAGCCCGTGCCGCTGGGCGAAGAGCTGAATCTACTTTCGTTGGCGGTTGCGCCTTCAGGCAAGGCCGCGGCGGTTTCTGCCTGGACCACCGGCGATGGTTTTGCCAGCGTGCGGTTGATCAAAGACGGCACGCTGACGCCGTTGCCGATGGAACCGAATCTAGGCGTCGGCCGCACGCTGCTGGCTTTCTCTCCCGATGGCCTGCAACTGGCCGCGGGAGAGAACGATACCGATGCCGTGGCGGTATGGGACGTGGCCACGGCCAAGCAACTCCATAAGATCACGCGAGAGAATCTGAGTGTGACCGCGCTGGCGTGGTCGGCCGATGGGCGCCGCCTGGCGATCGGCTCGCACGAGGAAGATGGAATCGTGGTGGTGGAACTGCCGGCGGCCAGCGTCCGCGTGCTGGAAGGGATGCCGGCCAAAGTCTGGAATCTGGCCTGGTCCGCGGACGGTTCTCGGCTGGCGTCGGCCCATTTTGGCATGGGCGTGGGCCTGTGGGACGTGGCGACGGGAAAACTGATCAACGCCCTGGACGACGATGCTGCGGGGCACAATGCCGTGGCCCTTGCCGATAACGGCAAGACGCTGCTCACGGGCATTGTGAATGCATCCGGCGAGCTGCGGCGTTGGGATGTCGGAGGCGGTGCCGCCGCGGATAATTCCATTCCGGCCGGCGGCGCGACCGCCATCCTCAAGGTCAATGGAAAGTACGACGCCGCGGGCGATCTGCTGATTGACATCAGCTACCGGATCGCCGGCGCGATGGGCAAGGAATGCGTGCTCGTCGTGATGTTTCGCGATGCGGCCGGCAAGCCCATCCCCGGCGCCAGCGCCGCGCGCCGCAATCCCAACGACGGCGGGTTGATGGTCACGGCCGCGTTGCGCCCCGAGAACGATCCCGAAAGCGCCTATCGATTGCTGCGCGTACCTCGCGCCGAGTTGCCCGCGAGTGGCATGACGGCGGAGGTCAACATCGCGACCGCCGGCCGCTGGCTGCTTGACGAGCCGTACAAACAAGAGATCGCGAAAAAAGTTAGTGGTCAGTAGTTAGTGGTCAGTGGCCAACCAACTACAACTACCAACTACCAACTACTGACTACTGACTACTGACCACTGACCACTGACCTTCATCCTTCCGCCCCATGCCCTTGCACACCAAAATCCTGATCGGCCTGCTGCTGGGGGCCGTGCTGGGTCTGGCGGCGAACTATGCGTTCTCCGTCGAGGCGCCAGCCGAGGGCGCCAAGCACGCGGCAGATTTGGATGGCAACGGCATTAACGACTCGCTGGATTGGTTCGTCACCAACGTGACCGACCTGATCGGCAAGCTGTTCTTGCGGATGATGTTCATGGTCGTCCTGCCCTTGGTGTTTTCGGCCCTGGCGCTGGCGGTGTGGGAGATCGGCGATGTACGAAAACTGGGCCGCGTGGGTCTGAAGACGTTGGCCGTGACCGGTCTGTTTTCCCTCTCGGCGGTGGCCATTGGCGTGCTGCTGGTGAACACTATCAAGCCGGGCACTTCCCTGGGGGCCGAGCAGCGGGATCGCCTGAAAGCAGAGTATTCCAAGGACGCTCAGACCAAAGTCGCCCAGGCCGAAAAGAGCAAGACCATCAGCCAGACGATTCTCGATCTGCTCCCGGAGAACCCGTTGCAGGAAATGGCGGGGGCACTCGACGGCAGCTCGAAGGGCAACGGCATGCTGGCGGTGATGTTCTTTGCCCTGGCCTGGGGTATCGCCATGACCATCGTGCCGGACAAGGCCCAGCCGCTGGTGAGGGTGCTGGAAGGCATGTTTGCGGTGGCGATGGTTGTAATCGGCTTTGCCATGCACATCGCCCCCTACGGCGCCGGCTGCCTGATCTTTGGCGTCACGGCGCGGCTGGGCATCGACATCTTGACCCCCTTGTTCTGGTTTGTCGTGACCGCCATGCTCGGCTTTGCCTTGCATCTGTTGCTGGTCTACCCCGTGTTCCTGACGCTGATCGCGCGGATGAGTCCGCTGTATTTCTTTCGCCAGGTGTCGGAGGCCATGCTGATGGCCTTTGGCACTTCCAGCTCCAATGCCACGCTGCCGACCGCGCTCAAAGTGGCCCGCGAGAATCTGCGTCTGCCGCCGCAGATCTCCAACTTCGTACTCACCGTGGGCGCCACGGGCAACCAGAACGGCACGGCCTTGTATGAAGGCGTGGTGGTGCTGTTCCTGGCGCAGGTGTTTGGCGTGGAACTCACTTTTCCGCAACAGGTGACCGTGGTGCTGATGTCGGTGTTGGCCGGCATTGGAACGGCCGGCGTGCCCGGCGGGTCGTTGCCGCTGATCGTCGTGTTGCTGCGTTCGGTGGGCGTGCCGGGCGAGGGCATCGGCATCATTTTGGGGATCGACCGCATTCTTGACATGTGCCGCACCGTGCTGAACGTCACGGGCGACCTGGCCGTCGCCGCTTGCGTTGCCAAGAGCGAAGAACGCCACGGCGATTTCGCCCCGCCGGAAAGCACCGCGGAGGCGTCGTGATCGCGGCCTGCACAATAGCGCGATTGCCACCAACCGGAAAAGATACTGCCAGAGCGTGTTGTTAACTCACACGGCGATCCTTCAGAGTCGGCGACGTGCTTACATTGGTCAACTCGAGATTAGTCCCCGCACCAGGTTGCCGTGGACATCGGTGAGGCGGAAGTCGCGGCCCTGGAAACGGTACGTGAGCTTAGTGTGATCGATGCCCAGCAGGTGCACCAGCGTGGCATTGAAATCGTGAACGTGAATGCCGTCGCGGACGATGTTGTAGCAGTAATCGTCCGTTTCGCCATAAGACTGACCACCCCGGATGCCGCCGCCGGCCAGCCAGAGGCTGTAGCAGCGGCCGTGATGGTCGCGCCCGTAGTTATCTTTGGTCAGCGCGCCTTGGCTATACGTCGTGCGGCCGAACTCGCCTCCCCAGACCACCAGCGTCTCGTCCAACATGCCGCGCTGCTTCAGGTCTTTCACCAGGGCGGCCGAAGCGCGGTCCGTATCCTTGCACTGCACGCGAATCTGATTCGGCAAGTTGTTGTGCTGGTCCCAGCCGCGGTGATAAAGCTGAATGAATCGCACACCCCGCTCTGCCAGCCGCCGGGCCAGCAGGCAATTGCGGGCATAGGCATGTCCGCCCCCCTCTGCGTCCAAGCCATACATGTCGAGAATCTGCTTTGGCTCGCGGCCCAGGTCCATCAGCTCCGGCACGGAGGTTTGCATACGGTAGGCCATCTCGTACTGCGCGATGCGCGTGGCGATCTCCGGATCGCCCAGCGCCTCGTGAGCGAGCGTGTTGAGCTCGCCCACGCCGTCCAGCATGCGGCGACGACTGGCATCGTCGATGCCCGGCGGATTGGAGAGGTACAGCACCGGATCGGCGCCGGAGCGGAACCGCACGCCTTGATGCTGCGACGGCAAGAAGCCGCTGCCCCACAATCGCGAGAACAGCGGCTGATCGTTCTGTCCGTTGGAGGCCAGCGAGAGCATCACCACGTAAGCCGGCAGATTGGCGTTCTCGCTCCCCAGACCGTAACTGAGCCACGAACCCAGGCTGGGTCGCCCCGGTTGCTGATGGCCGGTCTGAATGTACGTGATGGCCGGATCGTGGTTGATGGCCTCCGTGTGCATCGACTTCACCACGGCAATCTCATCCACAATTTCTGCCGTGTGCGGAAGCAGCTCGCTCATCCACGTGCCGCACTGGCCGTGCTGCGCGAACTTGAACATCGGGGAGACGCAGGGAAACGACTTCTGCCCGCTCGTCATGCCGGTAATGCGTTGGCCCATCCGCACGCTGCCGGGCAACTCCTCTCCATGATGCTGTTGAAGCTGCGGCTTGTAATCCAGTAGATCGATATGGCTCGGCCCGCCGGACATGTGCAGGTAGATCACGCGTTTGGCCTTGGCAGGCAGGTGCAGCTTCTTGAGCGCGCCCTGCGCCGCCGGACTCGGCGCAGGATCCGCCGCCGACGCGCGTTCATTAAGCAACGAAGCCAGCGCCGCCGTGCCGATGCCTGTGGCCGTGCGACCCAGGAGCTGCCGGCGAGTGAGGAGGAGTTGTAGTTCGTGATTCATCTTTCGTCTGCGTGCTCGATCCGAGTCAATTCAATTTTACATCCAATCCGGGTTCCCGCTTGCGGGTGCTTTTATCGCCCCTGATTGCTCATCCTCCATTACCGAAGGATCATCCAAGCCAGCAGGCGAGACTGCGAAGCTACTCGCCGCCAATGTTGCTAGCAGATCCCGGCTCCGTGAAGATGGCGACGCGGCCGGCGTGCCCTTGATCGGCATTGCTGATGACGGTTTCGCCGGCATTCAGGCCGCGCACCACTTCCACGACGTCTCCCTCGCGGCGGCCCGTGGTGATCTCCCGCTCCTGGGCTTCGCCGTCGCTCAC
>JBGTDH010000893.1:0-3443 GCA_041748435.1 Pirellulales bacterium | reverse complement strand
TCAGGGTGGCATTCGCGCGGGCCGCGGCCAGCGCCTCGGCCGACACATCGACCAGCGTGACGTTGCGGGCGCCGTGCCGAGCGGCCGTGAGGCCAAAGCCACCGGTGTAGCTGAACACATCCAGCACGTGCTTATCGCGGCAAATGTCCGCTAGCCACAGCCGGTTGACGCGCTGATCGAAGAAATGGCCCGTCTTCATGGCCCCCAGCGGATCGACGTCGTACAGCAATCCGTTTTCGCGAATGCGGATCTTGCTCTCTGGCGCGCCTTGCAGCCACTGCGAGACTAGCGGAAGGCAATCGCTCTTGCGCAGCGGCATATCGTTGCGCTCGCAGATGCCGCGCGGTTGCATCACCTCGTTGAGCACTTCCAGCAACAGGGCTTTCCGCTGCTCCAGCCCCGGCGTGGGAGTCTGGATCACCAGGTAATCAGCGTATTTGTCGACGGTGAGACCGGGCAGCCGATCGGCCTCGGCATAGACCACGCGAAAGCTGTCGGTCTGATCGTCCGGCAGCCCCAGCGACGCGCGGAAGTCCCGTGCTGCCGCAATTCGGCGGTGAAAGAACTCGCGATCCAACTCCTCGTCCCGACGGCGGCTGTAGATGCGGCAGACAATCTGGCTGCGCGCGGCGAGCAGGCCGCGGCCCACGAAATCGCCGTGCGCATCGATCACTTCCGCCACCGCGCCGTCTTGTTCTACTGCCGGCAGGTGCGTCACATCGTCGCGAAACAGCCACGGATGCCCGGAGCGAGCGGGCCAACCGCGTTGAGTTTTAATCACCAGTTTGTTCATCCGCAGCAGCTTCCGTTTCGCGATCCGTGAGTTCCACCCGTGCCAACGTTCGGCCCGCATTGTACCATCGTGGGATGAACGCAGCTTCGAGTTCTTCGCCCGTGGCGCTGGTAACGGGGAGCGGCCGGCGTCGGCTGGGATGGCACGTGGCCCAGGCCTTGGCCGAGCGCGGCTACTCATTGGCCCTGCAGTACCGCACGTCTGAAGTCGAGGCCCAGCGCGCCGTGGCGGAGTTCCGCTCCGCGGCCACGGCCGCGGAATGCTTCGCCGCGGATCTGACGCAAGAACAGGATGCGAAACGGCTGGTCGAGCGGACGCTCGCGCGGTTTGGCCGGATCGACGTATTGGTAAACGCCGCCGCAACGTGGCAACCCAAGCCGCTCGAGGAAGTCACGGCCGCCGACGTGCGCGGGTTTCTGGAGGCTAACACGCTGGGAACATTCTTGATGTGCCAGCACGCCGGCCTGGCGATGGTGAGGCAGGAGGACGGGGGATCGATCATCAATTTTGGCGACTGGGCGATCGTGCGGCCGTATCTGAACTACGCGGCCTATTTTCCGTCCAAGGGGGCTATTCCCGCGCTCACACGTTCAATGGCCGTGGAGTTGGGCACGCGCAACCCGCGCGTGCGCGTGAACTGCATTCTACCCGGCCCGGTGATGCTGCCCTCCGATCTGCCGGCGGCAGAGCGGGAGCAGGCCATTGCCGGCACGCTGGTGAAGCGCGAGGGAACGCCGCAGCACGTGGCCCTGGCGGCGTTGCACTTCATCGAGAACGACTTCCTCACCGGCGTGTGTCTCCCGGTCGACGGCGGGCGCTCCATCTATTCTTCGGATCTGTAGCAGATCTGTAGCGATGAATTTGCCGCTTATCGGCCACTCGCGCGGACGAGGGTGATCTCGAACTTGGAGTAGCCGGGGCGTTCGGGAAGCGTCCAGCGAATGGTCTCCGAAATCTTCATGCCATTGTTGTAGACGGTTTCTCGAGTGGTGGACGCGCCCCCCGGCACACCGCTGTCGCCGTAGCGCGAGGAGTTATCCTGGCGGACCGGCACCGCGCCGCTGGTAACGGGCATGTAAACGGGCAGCGAATCGAGGGACACGACGAATTTCTCGTCCTGACACGCGAGCCACAGCTGCGACTTTCCAAGCGTCTGATAGCGCGGCAAAGTCAACAAGTCTTCGCCGGTCCGGGTGGTGGGGCAGGAGAGTGATATCGCCGGCAACTGGTCGATCTTGCCCGTCCACTTGGCGCCGTAGAAGTCGATGGTCCAGACGTAATCCTTGCAAGTCACGATCAGCCGCGGCTCGGCGGTGATTGCCACTTGCGCCTCGCGTTGATCGGCCTGTGTCCAGACGGCATCGAACTGCAGGGGGTAGCTTCCCACGAGTTTTGCCTCATAGGGTTTGTGCAATTCCGCATACAGTTTCTCGTAACGCTGCTGCTTCTCCTCAGGCGTGGTTCGTTCCACGAGTTTTGCAAATTCGGCATCTTCCAAACGGCCAAACGGAAACGTGGGCCGCAGCGCTTCCGCGGCGAATTTGCGGGCCGCTTCGCTAGCCAGACTGGCGTGCTCAATCAGCCACTCGTGCTTGGCGCGCGATCGCACGAGCTCGAACGCTGCCGTGTAGGGAATGGCTTGCGGGTTGATCTCCAGCAGCGGCGCGAGATTCGTCCCCTCCGGCAGGCTCGGCACCAGGCCGGCGATGACTTGCATGCGGCGCCGCTGCGTCGGATCGGCTTCGATCGTGGCGGCATTGATGTAAGTGACAGTGTAGGCGAGATCGGCCGTGATCTCGTCCATTGCGGTGGACGAGCCCCCTTCTGCCAGCGCCTGTGAGAAGCGAAAACGCGAGTACGCAAGACGGCCACCCCAGATCAATCCCGCGGTCAGCGCCAGCAACACGCCGATCACGGCGAGGGAGACCGCTTTCTCTCCCAGACTGGCCAGGAAGCCCGCGCCCGAGCTACGCTTCTTCTTTTTCTTCGGTTGCGGCTGCTCGGGCGGAGTTGCCGCGGGCCAAGAGCTGGCGGTCGACGTGACGGGGGGCATGGCCAGCGCCTCATTCAACAGATCGGCCACTCCCTCGAACCCATCCAGCGAAGGTGCGGGCGCGGCCGGGGACGTTGAAATGAGCGTCAGACTTCCGCAGCCGGGACATTTTCCTTGTTTGCCCGCATGCTGATCTGCCACTTTGAACTGCCGCCCGCACGGGCAGCGCACGGAGATAGGCATGATTCCTCCTTTTAGGAATCGAACTCGACTGGACTAAAACCCCGGCAAACATGGTAACGAATTGCCGCAGTAAAGTCACCTCGTGCGAGGGGACGTTAATTGGTCGGCGATCCGAGGCCAGCAGCGGAAAGCGTGCGTTCCACTTCCGTTACGAATTTGCGATCGCGCACTCTGATCCGCGCCAGTTCCTCGCGCGCTTGCGGCAAGGAGCAATGCACGAGATAGCCGACGATGGCTCTTCGCGCGGCAAGAGAAGGCGGTGGAGACGCAGCATACAGGTCGACCACCTGTGGTAGGACTTCCCAATCTTGCCAGCGCGCCAAATCGATGATGGCTTCCGCCGCAAACTCCGGGCGAGATAAGAGCGGCCGAAGAGCTAGAGCGAGCCGCGGCGTGGAAATTTCGCGGCCAAAC
>JBGTDH010000892.1:0-7287 GCA_041748435.1 Pirellulales bacterium | reverse complement strand
GACTTGCCTGGAAGAGATGGCCGCTGCCGCCGAGATGCTTGTCCAACTGGCCCAGGTCTGGAGCGAAACGTGAACCACGACTTTGCCTATTGCCAGCCCACCCTACTTGCGCATCTCGTTCTGGATCATGCGACGCCTCATGGCGATCACTTTTGGAATGGCGAACAATGCCAATGCGTGCAAACCGAGACCGATTCCCCAGCCCAGCAAAGGCCACCAGAACCAAAGGTATGCCGTGGATGTGGCAAGGTTGATAAGGATCAGCAGTGCATTAACCGCAAGGTAGACAGCCAGATGGATATAAAGGCTGACCTTAGCGTTCACCCGAATCTTGGCACGAGCAAGGCGGCTGCGGTCGTCCATTTCGGGCCCCGGAGGTTTCCGATCGAAGGACAAAGCGGATAGGCAAATCCGTTCGAGTGGCATTGTACCCTTCGATGAAGCTGTGTGGCTACCGTGCTGGTTCAACTGGCGCAAGTCTGGACTACAGCTGCACAAACTCCTGACGCACCACGTCGAACAGCCCCTGATCGGTAATCCGCAACTCGGGAATGACCGACAGAGCCAGGAAACTGAGCGTTCCGAACGGGCTGGGCAAAGGACAACCCAGCTTGCGTGCGGCGCGATGCACTTCGTCCATCTGCCGGCAGACGGTGGCGGCATCCGCGCGGCTCATCAGTCCGGCGATCTCCAGCAGCGTGCGAGCCACGACTTTTCCTTCGGCCACGACAACAAACCCGCCTCCCATTTCTTGCAGCGCCTGGGCACAACGCAGCAGCTCGCGCGGATGCGTGCCGGCGATCACCAGGTTGTGCGAATCGTGCGCGACCGAAGAACCCAGCGCCCCGTGCCGCTGGAAATGAAAGCCCCGCACCAGGCCCAGACCCACTTGTCCCGTGGCCCGGTGACGTTCGATGCTGGCGACCAGGGCGAAATCGTCCTTCGGATCGAATCGCCACGTGTGGCCAACTCTACCCAGCCGTACGCTCTCGCGATTGGTCACAATCTGATCGGCTAGCGCCACGATGATGGGCGTCTCCTCGGCGGTGAGTTGCAGATCGAAGTTGCTCTCCGTCAGCGATCCCAGATGCACCGTGTTCTCACGCGGAATCTCCGGGGGCGGCGCCTGGGAGAGGTATTTCCCGTCGCGTGCCACGATCTGTCCCGCATGCATCACGATTCGCGATCGAAACTCGCGCAGATCATCGACCACCAGCAGATGGGCACGATAACCGGGAGCGATGCCGCCGCGATCCCGCAGGCCGTAATGCCGCGCCGGAATCAGGGTCACATGCCTTACTGCCTCGGCCGCCGGCACGCCGGCCGCCACGACGCGACGCAGCAGGTGGTCGATATGTCCGTGTTCGACTAGCTCGTGCGGATGCACATCGTCGGTGCAGAGGCACCAATCCCCCAGACGATCGGCCGTCAGCAGAGGCAACAGTGTCTCCAGATTGCGGGCACTGGATCCTTCTCGCACTTGCACCAGCATCCCTAGCGCGGCCTTCGCCAGAGCCTCCTCAGTTGTCGTCGATTCATGATCCGATTCGATGCCTGCGGCAGCGTACGCCACCAGCTCGCGGCCGATCATGCCCGGGGCATGGCCATCGATCCGTCCGCCGCGCAGAGTCGTCGCGGCAATCTTGGCCAACACGGCAGGGGACCCCGACAGAAGTGCCGGGAAGTCCATTACCTCGGCCAGTCCCAGCACTCGCTGGTGTGTCAGCAACTGGTCGATCTCGTCCGCAGTGAGCTTCGCGCCCGCGTGTTCCCAACTGGTGCAGGGCACGCACGACGGGGCCATAAAGAAAACATCCAGCGGCAATCCGGCGCTGGCCGCCAGCAGCATTTCGATGCCACGCACGCCCATCACGTTGCCGACTTCATGGGGGTCGGCAATGATCGTCGAAGTGCCATGCGGCACCACCACGCGAGCCAACTCGGCTGGAGACAGCAGCGTGCTCTCCAGATGCATGTGCGCATCGACCAACCCGGGCAGAAGGAATTGTCCGCGGCAATCGATCTCTTCGCGTGCGTTCCATTTCAAATCTCCCACCCCCGCGATCCAACCATCGGCCAGCACCACGTTGGCCAGAGCAATTTCGCGAGTGAAGACATTCACCACTTGCCCGCCCACGAGCACGGCATCCCCCGGCTCATCCCCGCGGGCCACGCGAATCCGGCGTTGTAGAATTTCAATCGGCGTCATGGCATTCTCAAAACAACGAATCGATGCACCGTCGGACGCGCTCCTCTCCCGAAGACTGGCGTCGCGGCTAACCGGTTGGAATCGTCGCGCGGACGAATAGAAAATACCCCAGCAGCAGCAGGCTCAACAAGGCGGTGAGCCACTTCACGTCGGCCAGGCGGCCGGAGAGTAGCTTCACTAGCGGATACGCGATGAACCCCAAGGCCAGACCGTCGGCGATCGAATAGCACAACGGCACGCCCAGCACCGTGAGCAGCGCGGGAATGGCCTCGCTCGGGTCTTTCCACTCCACATGCACCACGTTGCGAGCCATCATCGAGCCCACGGCCACCAGCGCCGCCGCGGTGATCGGTGGGTAAGCGCCCACGACGGCCACCAGCGGGCTGAAGATCAAGGCTGCCAGGAAAAGCGCCGCCACGGTGAGGCTCGTCAGACCGGTGCGACCGCCATGCTCCACGCCGGCCGCGCTTTCGATGTAGCTGGTCACGGTGCTGGTTCCCAGGCAGGCGCCGATCACCGTGCCGGTCGAATCGGCCAGCAGGGCCTGATCGGCGCGCGGCAGTTTGCCGTCTTTCATAAAACCGGCCTGGCCGGCCACACCGATGAGCGTGCCGATGGTGTCGAACATGTCGGTGAAGGCAAAGATCACGATGAACGGCAAGCATTGGAGCGTGAGAGCGGAGACCACATCCAATCGAAAGGCCGCCGGCTGCTTGATCTCCGGCCAGCCCAGCAGCGAATCCGGCCACGACACCTTACCCATCAAACCGGCCACAATCGCTCCGGCCAGAATTCCCCAGAGAATAGCGCCTCGCACGCGGCGGGCGAGCAGGACGGTTATCACCAATAGGCCGATGCTGAATACGGCGATGTCCGGAGTCGCGAGGTCTTGGGCCAAGCCCACCAGCACGACGGGCCGGGCCACAATCAGCCCCCCGTGTTGCAAGCCGATGAAGGCGATGAACAGCCCGATGCCCACCGCAATTGCATTCTGCATGCTGGGGCTGATGGCTTCGATGATGGCCTGCCGCACGCGCAGCAGCGAGAGCACGACGCAGATCACGCCCGAAAGAAACACCACGCCCAATGCCACCCGCCACGCTTCCGCATAACCCAGTGCCGCCAGTTGACCCGTGACCGTGACGAAGAACACGTTCTGTCCCATGCCCGGCGCCAGCGCAATCGGGTAGCGGGCCACCAGCCCCATGATCGACGTTGCCAGCGCCGCCGAGACCGCCGTGGCCAGCAGCACCGCGCCGGGATCCAGACCCGTGGGTTTCTCGGGCGGGCCGGCCAGAATCAGCGGCTGCACGAACAGAATGTACGCCATCGTGAGAAACGTGGTCACGCCGGCCAGCACTTCCGTGCGCACGGTGGTCCCGTTCTCTTCCAATCGAAACAGCCGCTGCAGCATGGTACGATTTCCAACCAGGGTCCTGGCACTATCCGCGATCCGCAAACCCTGTCAAGCAAATCCCGTCGGCGACGAGTGTCAGCATGAAGATTGTCCAGATTGTTTGCCAGATTCTGCGGGTGCCCAATGTGCAGGCCAAGACGGCCAGCAGCCAGGATTCCGTGCTGGTTCGCGTCACGACCGACACTGGCTTGGAGGGCATCGGCGAGGCAGACTCTTCGCCCGAGATGGTCAAGGCGGTGATCGATGCGCCGTTCAGCCACAACGTCGCCGTTGGTCTGCGGCAATTGCTGATCGGCGAGAACCCCTTGGAGACAGAGCGGCTGTGGCAGCACATGTACCGCCGCACCATGTATTGCGGACGCCGCTCGGTGACGATTACCGCCATGGCCGCGATCGATATGGCGCTGTGGGACCTCAAAGGCAAGCACTTCGGGGAGCCGATTCATCGCCTGCTGGGCGGGAAGCACCACGACCGCATTCCCGCCTATGCTTCGATTCTGTTCGGCCGCGATGGCGATGAGACGGCCCGGATTGCAGAGCGTTGGCGAGCAGCCGGTTACCGCGCGGTGAAGTTTGGCTGGGAGCCGATGGGCGCCAGCGCCGCCGTCGATCTCGAACTGGTCCGCGGCGCGCGGAGGGGCCTGGGAGACGATGCCACGCTGCTGATCGATGCCGGCTGCGTGTGGGATGCGCGCACCGCGCTGCAGCGGTCCGAAGCGTTCGCGGAATACAACCTTGGCTGGCTGGAAGAGCCGCTTTCCCCGGACGATTACGAGGGCTACCGCTGGCTGCGCGATCGGTCCCGCGTGCCCATCGCGGCGGGCGAGGAAGAGTGTGGCCGGCAGTCGTTCCGCCCGTTGATCGAGGGGCGCTGCCTGGACGTTTATCAGGTGGACCTCTCTCGCAACGGCTTCACCGATGCCGCGTACATCCGGCAGCGCGTGGAAGAGATCGGCGCGCGGCTCTGTAACCATTGCTACACCAGTCCCGTGACCGTGGCCGCCAGCCTGCATTGGCTAACCACCTGCCGCGATGCGTTCCTGTTCGAGGACTGCGTGGAAGACAGTCCGCTGCGGCACGAGTTGACGCAAGAAAAGGTGCAAGCCATCGACGGCTGGATCCCCGTGCCCGACCGCCCCGGTCTGGGAGTCACGTTGGACGAAGACTTTGTCCGCCGTCACCTGGTAACGGAATCGAAATGAAACCGCCTGGCATGACACGTTTGAACGGTCTCTGGCGAATTCTGCCGGTCAGGTACGCCTTCATCTTTGCATCGTTGTACACACACCACTTTGCAGAAATGATGAACGCAAGCGCTCTGCCTGCAAGGTGTTAAAACGCATCTGAGTTTGCGGATACATCGAAAACGGCAGGCGATGCAACGATGAAATCGATCTTGCCCAGACAGACTCCGACCCGTCTGCCTGACTACATCTCGCGAGGGGTTAGATGAATGACTTGCAGCGGACGCAGGGCTGGCGGCGACTGGCCCGCGGCGCGCTCCAGCAGGGTTTGCCAGATGAACACGGATGAACACAGATGGGAGGAGGAAGCTGAACAGGCATGACGAAGCAGCTTCTGATCTGTGTGCATCGGTGTTCATCTGTGGCCAATTCGTCCGCGGCTCGATGGAAGGATTCCCTCAGGTTCAACGATACTCGGACGCAAGAATGCTCATTGCTTGGCAGTGACTCGGACAAACGCCGAACGCCCGTCGCAAGCGGTTGTGCATCAACTGCTTACGGCGGGCGTTTCAAAACGAAGCGGAGAGGACAGGATTCGAACCTGCGGACCAGTTACCCGGTCACGGGTTTAGCAAACCCGCGCTTTCGACCACTCAGCCACCTCTCCAGGTTTTCGATCCAGCGCCTGCTAGCGATGCTGGCAAACGCGACGCGTACAATAGGTAAATCTTAGGCGTTTTGCCAGGGGCTGCAAGGGATGTTTGGGACGCTTCCCCGCAGGTCCGATGATACCATTGCTGCGGGTTCTAGCGGATAACGCGCCCGCATTGCAAGTACAGGCATCCGCGTTGCCACAATTCAACGTCAGAGAACCCCGTCATGCTCGCTTCTTGCGCGTCAATTTCCCTGCCACGAAGCATTTTCAGCGCTCTGGCAATCTTGTCCGTTGCCTGCAGCAATGCTCCGAATGCTCGGGCCGAGGAGAGCGCTAACCTCAAGCAAGCCTTCGAATCGATCACCGCGGCCGATCTCAAGCGGCACGTGTTCTATCTGGCAGACGATACGTTCGAAGGGCGCGAGGCGGGCAGCCGGGGCGGCCGCGTGGCAGGCGGCTATCTGGCGCGCGAGTTTCAGAAGCACGGCTTGGCGGGCGGCGGGACGAAGCAGGGTTACTTTCAAGATTTCGAAGGCGGCTCCCGCAACATCCTTGGTCTGTGGGAAGGGAGCGATCCCGCGCTGAAGCACGAAGTGATTGTGCTGGGCGCCCACTACGATCACGTAGGCTACGGCAACCTCTCCAACAGCTTCGGTCCCATCGGCAAGATTCACAACGGGGCCGACGACAATGCCAGCGGCACTTCGGGCTTGCTGGAGATTCTGGAAGCCATCGTTCGCTTGGAGCCGCGGCCGCGGCGTACAGTCTTGTTCGCACTTTGGGACGGCGAGGAGAAGGGCCTGCTGGGCTCCAAGCATTGGGTGGCCAACCCCACGCTGCCGCTGGAGCGCGTGCGGTTCATGCTCAATATGGACATGATCGGCCGGCTGCGCGACAACAAACTGGAGATGGGGGGCTCCCGCACTTCCCAGGGCTTGCGAACGCTGGTCAGCCGGCAGAACGAGGGTCTGGACCTGCTGCTCGATTTCACCTGGGAGATGAAAGACAACAGCGACCACCATCCGTTCTTCGCGAAACGCATTCCCGTGCTGATGTCGTTCACGGGCTTGCACGACGACTACCATCGCCCCAGCGACGATGCGGAAAAGCTCAACACGGTGGGCATGCATCGCGTCGCGCAGTTGATGTTTCGCGTGACGCACGAAATGGCCCAGCATCCGGAGTTGCCGGGATTCCGCCCTGCGTCTCAAAGCGAGACGCCGGAGCTGCAAAAGCAGTTCGAACGTCCGTTGCCGCCGTTGGCCGGACGCCTGGGCATTCATTGGAACCTGCTGGAGACCGAGGGGCGCGGCATCCGCGTCAGCCGTGTGCTGCCTGCCTCGCCCGCGGATGCTGCCGGCGTGCTGGTGGGAGATCGCATCCTTCGGTTTGCGGGACGAAACATCAACGACGGCGAGCTGTTCCGCTCGCTGGTGCTCATTGCGGAGAGTCCCGCGCCCATGACCGTCGAGCGCGGCGATGCCGGCGAGTCGCTGGAACTCAGTCTGAATCTCACGGGCAAGCCCATTCGACTTGGCTTGAGCTGGCGCAGCGACGACTGCGAGCCCGGAACGCTCACCGTAGCCCGCGTTGTTCCCGGCTCTCCGGCCGAGCGTGCCGGGCTGCACGTGGCCGATCGGATCCTCGAGATTGGCGGGCGCGCGTTTGCCGATGGCGACGAGTTTCAGAGGATCTCCGCCAGCCTGACTTCGCCGATCGAAATCACCCGCGAACGCCTGGGCCAAATTCGGCAGGTGAAGTTGGAGATTCCGGCGGAAGCGGGCACCGTCTCCGCCCAGCGCACCGATCGCCCCCGCCGCAC
>JBGTDH010000891.1:0-5441 GCA_041748435.1 Pirellulales bacterium | reverse complement strand
CTGGAGCTCGATCCCGATGATCCGGCGCCGGATGAACCCGAGGAGGAGTTCGCGCTCTGTGCTTGCTGCGCCTGCTGCGGCGAGATCATGGAACCAGTTCCGGCGCCACCGGCGGATCCACCATTCGACCCGCTGGAGCTTCCCGAACTGCCGCCGGTGCTTCCGCCCAGGGCCGCGGCCGCCGCGCTGGCTGCTCCGGCGGCGCCCGAGTTGGCAGATGCCTCCGAGAGCATCGATTCCACGTCAATCATATCGTAACGCACGGTGCTGCGCAGATCGTCGGCAATGCGGCGAAGGATGGCCCGCGCCAGTTGGGCTTCCTCGACCTCGCGCCGGCCCGAGTCGAGTACGCGCAGATGGAAGTCGATCGCCATGGTAATCGCGCCCAGAATCAAAATGGCAATGGCCATGGCCAGCATCACTTCGATCAGCGTGAAGCCGCAGCGTCGAGTGCTCATGGCGTGCTCCCCGACGACGAGGCTTCGGAGCCGGTTTCGACCGACGGGGCTTCGGCCAGTTCGACGCCCGGATCCTGAATTAGCCGCATCAGCGAAAACTCCACGGGACGCTGCGCGGGCGAGAGGTTCTGGGCCACGATCACGCGCAGCAGCACGGTTCCCGGCACATCGATTGCGCCAATCTCGACGGAGTACAGCCATTCCGCATCGAGCTCGTACGGCGCCGCGCTGATCGCCTCGGCCGGAGTGATGCCGGCCACGATCTCGCCCAGTTTGGATTCGCAAATGAGCTGCGCCTGCGTCAAGTCCCGCGCGCGGGCCGCGCTTAAGGTGCCCAGACGGACGAGCTCCCCGGTCACGGCAATCGCGCCGACGAGAATCGACATCGCCAAAATGACTTCCAGCAGAGAGAAGCCTTGGCGGCGTTGACGTTGGGCATGGAGGGCTGGCATGGGCGTCACTGCGGAAGTTCGTCGGCCGTAAGAACTCCGCTCACGGTGGTTACACCCGTGAGGCCGCGCAGGTCCAGCACGATGTAGAGGTCGTGCTCGTTCTTCACCAGCAGCCGGGCCGTGGTGGCGGTGCCGTCGGGATAAAAATAGATCGGATCCGACCAGGCGGCCTCTCCGTTCTGAGGCGCCGCGGCATCGGCCCCTACAAACATCGCCCGCATATCCTGCATCATCTGATTGGCATCGAACAGCACGCCCTCGGGCAGCCCCTTGGTTCCGAGTCCCTCGGCCACGACGGCGGGCTCCAAGGGAATGCCGAAATCGGAGACGCTGCCAGCTTCGAGTTGGGATTCCGCCCCGCTCCAGATCTCGACCCGGTATTGATTCGTCAGCGGCTGATAGCGGAACACATGCGGCGAGCCGCTGGTCATGGCCCGCACGCGGGTGCGCGTCCACTCGGAGCGCACCTTATCGGCCCCGCGCTGCAAACGATCGGCGGCGAGCGGGCGTTCCAACGCCGGCCAGGCAATGGCCGTCAACACCACCAGCAGCGCCAGAACTAGGGTCAGTTCCAATAGGCTAAAGCCCGAAGTGGCTTTTGGTTGCGCAGGAAGTTTTGGGGTGGGGGAGAGCATGGCGATGGGTCTGATCTCTGTACTGAGCACTGAGTACTGAGGTGTCTACTCCTGCATCCAATTGCCGATATCATCCTCGGAGCCGTCGATGCCATCTTGACCGAGCGACCACAGATCGAAGGAAGAGGGATCGCTATAACGGCCGGGATACGCGTACTGATACGGACGCCCCCAAGGGTCCAGCGGCACCGGCTTCTCCAGGTAAGGTCCTTGCCACTTGGCGACGTTGGGCACATCGGTCGGCGCGGTGCGCAAGCCTTCCAAGCCGGCGCTGCTCGAGGGATAGTCCTTCATGTGCAGGAAGTACATCTTGAGGGCCGGCTCGAACAGGCCGATCTGGCTGCGGGCCGCCTTACGATCCGAATCGCTGAGTACGTTGCCAAAGTTCATGGCCACCAGCGCGCCCAAGATCACGAGGATCGCCAGCACGAGCAACACTTCCATCAGGGTGAAACCGCCGCGGCGGCGGCGAACAGAACGGCGATGCATAAACGGCTCCTAGGAAAAGTAGTCAGTGGTCAGTAGTCAGTAGTCAGTGGCCACGAACCACGGACTACTAACTACGGACTGCCTTTACATGGTCGTACTCATTTTAATGACGGGCAGCAGCAAGGCCACGGCCAGCATCAGCACGGCCAGGGCCAGGACCAGCAGCATCAGCGGTTCCAGCAGGCGCACGAACAGGTCTAATTGCCGCCAGGTCCGGCGCTCCAGGCCATCCGCTATATCTACTAACACCGTATCGAGCGTATTGGCTTCCTCGGCCACGGAAATCATCTCCACCACGGACGGAGGAAACTGTTTGCTATTCACCAGCGGCGCAGCCAGCGATTGACCCGACGAGATGTTCTCCGCCGCGTCCCGAATGGCCGCCGCCAAGACGCGGTTGCCCGTCGAATCGCTGGAGATCTCCAGGCTCTTAAGGATCGGCACTCCGTTCTTCAGCAGCGTTCCCAGCACGCGGCAAAAGCGGGCCACGGCCAGATTCTTGAAGATCAGGCCGGCGCCGGGCAGCTTGAGCTTGATCCGATCTTGCCACAAGCGGCCGGCATCCGTCGCGAGCCGGGCTTGCGCCACCACGGCCACCGCGGCCAGGACGATCAGAATCACCCACCACCAGGCAGCCATGATGTTGCTCACGGCCAGCAGCCATTCAGTGGGAAGGGGCAATTCGCCCCGTTCGCGCAGACGAGTGAACAGCCCCTCGAACTTGGGCACAGCAAAGACCATCAAGCCGATGACCACGAGCGTGCCCACCACGCCAAGAAAGATGGGATAGGCCACCGCGCCCAGCGTGCGGCTTTTCATATCCTCGGCCTTCTCGGTGAAGTCGGCCACGCGATCGAGCGCCTCCTCCAGAAAGCCGCCTTCGCTGCCAGCGCGGACCATGCTGATAGCCATCTCGCTAAACACGCGCGGATAGTGGCGGCTCATGGCTTCCGACATGCTGCGGCCGTCCTCCACCTGATCGCGAATATCCTGCAAGACTTCCTTGAGGCCCGTGTGGGACGCTTGCTTGTGCAGCACCTCCAACGAGCGCAACAGCGGCACGCCGCTGCGCAGTAGGTCTGCCAGTTGCCCATAGGCCGTGGCCACCAGTTGCGGCTTGACGCGGCGGCCGCGCCACGTGGCGCTGGCCGCCATCACGGCCGTGACCGCGGGCGGAAAGAGCGCCTGCTGATCCAGAGTCGCCAATGCCTCGTGCTGGCTGTTGGCCGACAGCCTTCCGGTGATCTTCTGACCGGACAGATTTCGGGCGGTGTAAACGAAGTCGGGCATAGAAATCTATTTGTAATCAGCCGCTTAAGCGTCGCCTCTCGGCTACGCCTGAGCCGCCTGGGGCGGCAGCTAAGCTAACCGCACGGAACGCTCCCCCTTGGTGGCTTTCACGATCTCGTCGATCGAAGTGCGGCCGGTGAGCACCTTGATCCAACCATCTTCCCGCAACGTGCGCATGCCATTGGCCACGGCCGCTTGCTTGAGCTTCCAACTGCTGGTCCGCTCGTTGGCCAGCGTACGGACGCTATCGCTGGTAACCATCAGTTCGAAGAGGCCCAAGCGGCCCAGGTAACCCACCTGCCGGCAGGCTTTGCAGCCGTGGGCGCGATGCAATAATCCCCCCGCCTCTTGCAGCTTATCCCAAGGGAAATCGGGGGGCAATTCTTCCTGCAAGGGCCGATACGACTCCTTGCATTGAGCGCACAGCACGCGGACCAGGCGCTGCCCGATCACGGCTTCCACCGTGCTGGCCACGAGGAACGGCTCCACGCCCATATCGACCAGACGCGTGTACGCGCCGGCGGCGTCGTTGGTATGCAGCGTGCTGAACACCAAGTGGCCGGTAAGAGACGCTTGAATGGCGTTCTCCGCCGTCTCCAGATCGCGGACTTCGCCCACCAGCACTACGTCCGGATCGTGCCGCAAGATGCTACGGAGCGAGGCGCCGAACGTCAGGCCGATCTTCGGATGCACCTGAATCTGGTTGATCCCCTCGAGCTGATACTCGACCGGGTCTTCCGTGGTGATGATCTTCGTATCTTCGTTCTTGATCTCCACCAACGCGCTGTAGAGCGTGGTCGATTTGCCGGAGCCCGTGGGACCCGTGACCAGAATGATGCCGTGCGGCAGGCGAATCAGTTCGCGGAAGATCTCGTAATGGTCTTGCTCCATGCCGATCTTGAGGAGCTTGAACTCCATGCGTCCTTTATCCAACAGACGCATGACGATGCCTTCGCCGTGAATCATGGGAATCACGGAGACGCGCACGTCGACATCGCGGCCCGCCACGCGAAGCTTGATGCGACCGTCCTGGGGCAGGCGTTTCTCTGCGATGTTGAGCCGCGCCATGATCTTCAAGCGGCTGATGATGGCCGCCTGAAAGCGATGAATTTCCGGCGGCAACGGCTGCGGGTGCAAGATGCCGTCCACGCGGTAACGCACCTTCAGGCCATGCTCCTGGCTTTCGATGTGAACATCGCTGGCTCGCAGCTCCAGGGCTTCGAGCAGAATCTCGTTCACCAGCCGCACGACCGACGCCTCCTGAGCCATCTCAGAAAGCTCGGAGCCGTCGGTCTCCAGTTCCTCCAGCAGCTCTACCTGGCTTTCGGCCGATTTGGCCACCAGGCCCTCGACGGTCTCGCTGCCCACACCCAAGTGCGTCTTGATCAGCCGGGCGATCTCGCGCTTGGACGCCAGCACCGGCTCGACGGTCAGACCCGTCGCGGCGCTCAGCTCATCCAGCGGATAGAGATCGAACGGATCGCTGGTGGCCACCACCAGAGAGCCGTTGTGCCGCTTGATGGGAAACAGCGACTGGCGATGGATCAGCTTGGGCGGAAAGGAGCTCAGCAGCGAGAGATCGACTTCGGCCTCCGCCAGGTCGATGAAGTCCAGCCCGACTTCCTCGCCGACCGCGCGTAGCACTGCCTCCTCGCTCACGAGGCCCATTTCGACGGCCGTTTGATCGATGCGCGTGCCCTCCACTTGGCGGCTACGGGCCATAGCCAGTTGCCGCTCATCGAGCAAACCTCGCTTCAGTAGTATCTCTCCAGCTTCCATTCGCCGTCTTACCGCCTTGCCAGAAGAAAAAGCCGCCGGGTCGACTCCAGAGTAACGTGCGTATTCCCACGGGTCCATTCAGAGAGCAAGACGCCGCAGAACCTCCGGGTAGGGCTCCGCTAAGCGTCTTACTCCCAAAAACCGATCGAGTTATTGGCTCGGCGGTGGTTGCCGCCGTTGGCCGGGCCAGTGCCCGACCCCGTCCATCATACTCTAGTTATTGGTGTTGTTATTGTTATTGTTATTGCTGCCGGGCCGGGTGCGTTGACCACCTTCTCCGCCCCCCTGACCGGGGCGTCCGCCCTGCCCGGGCTGACCACCACCGAAACCGCCGCCGC
>JBGTDH010000890.1:0-5884 GCA_041748435.1 Pirellulales bacterium | reverse complement strand
GGAAGGCTTCCCGCCTCCAAGCGTCGCATGACCGCCTTGTATTCCCGATGCCACACGTCGATGGGATCCAACGCCGGCGTGGCGTGAGCAGTGCGGCCGCCGGTCGAGGCAACGCCCAGCACGGCGCCGGCCGTCGTATCGCCGAAGACGCGATCTTGATACAGGTCTCGCAGACCTTGCAGCATCTGCCGCAACGGGGGTGCAGCCGCGCCGCTGCGGGCCAGGGACCGCAAATCTTCTCGCGAAAACGGGAGGATGAGATCGCTCGTCGCACCGGACCCGTGGCCGTTGCTCTCCAGCAGCACCGACATCCGCGCGGCCACCAATTGCTCCAGGTCTTCGGCCGAAACCGTCGGCAGGTTGATTTGCCGCAAGCTGCCGTGGCCACGCGTGGGCACGCCTTGTTGCAGCCGCTGCTGGGCGTAACTGCTGATGCAGCGCTGCGCCTGCTCCCAATGCCCGGCTTCCGCAAACAAGAAAAACGGCAAGCCGCGGTGCGAGTCCAGAACTTCCGCCAGTCCGCGAAAGAAAGCATGGCAGCGTTGTGGGTCCGGAGGATCCGAGAGCAGTGTTTCCAAGGCATCAAAGGCGAAGACCACGGGCGTGCCACAAAGCAGGAGCAACTCCGTGAGCGCGGACAGCAGCTCCTCCACCATCGTCTCCCGCGAAGGGGACAACGGAGAAGCGGATTGCGTGAACCCATCCGTTAGAAAGTCGAACAGCGGCTCGGAGTCGGACGTGAACGCCAGTTGCACGAGATGCAGATACAGACCGCGGCGAATCTGACCGCCGATGGTGGACAAGGTCTCGGTCGATTCGATTTGCCGCTGCGCGATCTGCCGCACTTCCTCCGCCACGTGTTCCCGGTGGCGGCATACTTCCACGATGCTTCGGAAATTCGTGTCGAGAAGGCTCTTGATCAGCAGTTCGCGGCGATCTGCCACTGCCCGGCTGCCCCAACTCAGCAGCCCGCGCCAGTACGAACCCGCCCGCCGCGTGTGGCGGACCAGCCACTGCGTGTCGGTCATGCCATACAGGGCCTGGCAGGCCACCTGCCGTGCGAACCAATCGGCCAGACGCCGCAGCTCCGCGGGTCCCGCCGGGTGCGATTCGTTTTGCATCGCGCGCACGAGCAGTTGCAGCAGGTATTCGGCAAATGGACGATGCGGCTCGAACTGCGTGGGAGCAATGACCAACGCCGACTCGGTGGTGAGCCGCAGTGCGTGCAGCAGATGCGTCTTGCCGGCGCCGCGCGGTCCCAAGATCAGCAGCACGCCGCTGCGGGGCACATCGTCCAGGGTAAGCGATTGCAGATTCTCCGCAGGGAGTTCCAGCCGATAGCGATCGAGGGCGGCCTGCAGTTTCTGCCACGCGCCCTTATTGACAGCCCCCACGTGCCGGCGACGAAACGAACTGGAAGGATGCCGGGCCTGCACGAATTCGTCGAAGGGGTTGTCGTGGCCGCGCAGCACGGCCAGCAGGGGATCCGGCGCCGTCGCTGCGGACAACGCGTCTTCACGCTGTGCGGCGGGACGGTCAGGCATCGACGAGGTCGACATAGTACTTAATCTCCTGCCCGGCCACCAACGCGTAGTGCTCGTCTTGCAGTTGATACGCGGCGCCGGTGAACGGGTGCAGGCCGATTTTACCCTGTTCGGCTAACTGCCGCACGCTATCGTGAAACTGGCCGAGCGACAAACTGCCGGCCGTGTGCTGGTACAGTTCGGCCAGCGTGCAGCGGCCATAGGCCTGTCGCTGCCGATGCTCCGCCAGATAGCGCAAGGCCTTCGTCGCCCACGCCGTGTCGGAGGTGGCAGATGGCAGGCTGGGGGGCGCCGCCGGATGCATGGTCCGTGCCAGCAACTCACGCACGGCCGCCGTCTGTGCGCGGGTCAGATCGGCCGCCGCGGCAGTTTCCGTCTGCACGCGCTCGATGCGCCGCGTGTTGCCATCCAGCGCCAGCAGCATCTCGCGAAGCGTCTCGGCCACGGGGCCATGCTCCAAGACGTGCGCGCTTCCCTTCGCAGTGATATGATAGAGCGGCTTCCGCGCGCGGCCTTGCCCCTCGAACCCACCCGTCGGCTCGATCCAACCTTGATCGACACAACGCTGCGCGCACGACTTGATAAGGGGCGTGCCCCCCACGAAGATGCCCGGCTTGGCCTTGGTGCCCAGCAGCGGCCGCGGCGTGGGATCAGCCAGCGCGCAGGCCAGCGCCGTCAGCAAGATCGCGTTTTCATCTGCCTTAGGCATGCGGCGTCCGGTATCAACGAAACGGGGCGCCGCGAGGGCGCCCCGGTAAGGACTTTGGAGGTCGATCCGCGGACGATCTACGCGGCATCGACGATGTTGATGCGGCGGCCCTCGCGGTCGAACTTGACGAAGCCGTCAATCAGGGCGTACAGCGTGAAATCGTTCCCTTGGCCCACGCCGCGACCAGGGAAGAACCGGTTGCCCACCTGACGGACCAGAATGTTGCCCGCCCGCACCTGCTGACCGCCAAATCGCTTCACGCCGAGGTGTTGGGGGTTGGAATCCCGGCCGTTACGACTGGAGCCTTGACCTTTCTTGTGTGCCATCTCTGGAGAGCCTTTACTCTGAGCCGGACAAGACGCAATGCTTGTCGCTTTTCGGGAAACCAGTCTTCTACCAATAAACCCAGCGGTAGTCAACGTCTCCGGGATGCCCGAACCGGATTTCCGCCTCGTGCTCGAAAAACTCGTCCCCCGGCCGCCAGAAGTTCAACTGCAACGTCTTGCGGGCATAGCCCAGCCAGTCTCCCTGGTCATTGGTCTTGATGCGATAGGCGTTGGTCAGCCCCTTCACAAAGATGGAGAACCGATCGGTCGCCGGATCGATATCCCGCCACAAAGCCACGCCCCACACGCTGGCGTCTTCGCCTTCGGCGGCGGGTGGAATCTCCGCCTCGCTGATCTGCACGGTATTGAGCAATTGCCGGCGCGGGTCTTCGCGCTCCCGGATCGAGTCCATGGCCGTGGCGATAATGCGGTCCGGATAGTAAGCATCGGCATCGACGGAATGCAGCACGAATTGCGGCACGAACCGCACCGGCTTGTCCGAAAGATTGCGCACCCGATACACCAGATACCACACCAGCTTCTGTTCCACCTGGCCGCTGGTGGTGGGAATATCGACGGTCACAAACCGCACCGGCTTGAAGGTGAACTCCAAGCCCCACACATCGCGATTCAGCCGCACATTCTGAAGTCTGTTCTCCGCCCAGGCGCGCTTGCCCAACTCGGGCACCTCGGCAGCGGCGGCCAGCTTGGACAGTTCGTCCAGCTTCTGCATCCAGGAAACCGCCTCCGCTTTCTCGATCGCCGGCGCAATTGTGCGTTCGATCCCCGGCGCCACCCTGCGGAACGGACCCTGAGCTCCCCCAGCGGGCGCCGCAACAGGCTGAGCCCCGGTCGCCGTGGCGAAGAGCAACAGCAGCGCCGCGGCAACTACCGTCGCCAAGGGCCGACAAAAGCGCGAAGCAAGAGCATGCATCGGACGAGACTCTGTTCCCGGCAATTCAAAGGGCCGCTTTGCAGTATAGTTACGCGCGCGGCGGCCGGTCAAGAAAATCAACCCCAGCAGCCCAGCCGGCCCTAGCGCTCAGGCCGCGGCACATGCTACAATCGGACCCGGTCGAACATTCCCACCCCGGCTTCGCGATAATCGCCATGTCTGACGCCTTGATCGATCTGCGCAGCGACACCGTGACCCGTCCCACGCCTGGCATGCTGGCCGCCATGACCAGCGCACCCTTGGGAGACGATGTCTACGGCGAAGATCCGACCATGAACCGCCTGCAAGAGCGGCTGGCAGACATGCTGGGCAAAGAGGCCGCGGTGTTCGTCCCCTCGGGCACGATGTCCAACCAGATTGGCGTCCGCGTGCATTGCAGGCCGGGTGATGAGTTTATCTGCGAGACAGGCTGCCATATCTACAACTACGAGCAGGGCGCCTACGCGCAGCTTAGCGGCGTGTGTGCTCGCACCGTGGATGGCGCGTTTGGCGTGTTGCGGCCCGAGCAGTTGGCCGGCCTGATTCGTCCCGAGAACGAGCACCTCGTGCGCACGCGGCTGGTCTGCCTGGAGAACACCCACAACCGCGGTGGAGGACGCGTGCTCCCCTACGACAACGTAAAGGCCATCTGCGACTGGGCCCACAAGAGCCATCTGGTCACGCACCTCGACGGCGCGCGGCTGTTCAACGCCGTGGTGGCCAGCGGCATTCCGGCGCGGCAATGGGCGCAGCATTTCGACACGGTGAGCGTCTGCTTCAGCAAGGGATTGGGCGCTCCGGTTGGCTCGGCATTGTCCGGACCCAAGGACCTCATCGCCCAGGCCCGCCGGCATCGCAAGCTGTTCGGCGGCGGCATGCGGCAAGGAGGCGTCTTGGCCGCGGCGGCGCTGTACGCGCTGGAGAACCACGTCCCGCGATTGGCCGAGGACCACACGAACGCCCAGCGGCTGGCCGACGCCATTCGCCAGATCGAGGGCTTGCAGCTTCGCCCGCCGGAGGTCGACACCAACCTCGTGATCTTCCACGTCGAGCCGGAACTATGCACCGGTCCCGAGCTGTCCGGACGGTTGAAAGAGCGCGGCGTGCTGATCAACGCCTTCGGTCCCACGCTGCTGCGGGCCGTCACGCATCTTGATGTCGATGCCAACGCGGTCGATCGCGCCGCTGAAATGCTCTCCGAAGTCGCCGACGACTGCCGCCAAGGCCGCAAGGCCGGCAGTGCCGTCGCAGCGGGTTATGTGTAGTACATCCGCTGGCGGCTTAGCGGCAAGAGTTCACTCACCAGAAGCGCTGAGAATCGCCTTTAATGCCTGGCGGAGTTGCTCGTCGAAGCGCGGGCCACCGCCGACGAAGAGCCGCGCGACGTTGCCTTCGCGATCGATGATCACGGTCTGTGGAATCGACGTGGCGCCGTAACGTTCCGCCACGCGGCCGTCCCGATCGAGCGCCACCGCAGGTTCCAGCTTCAATCGCTCCAGCGCGGTCTTCACCCGCTCGGGGGTCTCTTCCAGGTTAATGGCCACCAACTGCACGCCTTGGTCGGCGAATTCGCGGGCGACGCGATCGATCTGGGGCATGGCTTGCAGGCACGGACCGCACCACGAGGCCCAGAAGTCCAGCAGCACCACTTTACCCTTCCGCTCCGCAAGGCGGAATTTGCCGCCATCTAGAAGATCGAGCTCGATGGCGGGCGCCGGCTTGCCCACCAGCGCCGATTGCAGGCCTTCGCCGCTGCCGGCCTCGCCCGGCTCTGGCGTGGGCAACGGGTCGGGGGCGGGACGCAGCTTCCATTGATGAAAGGCCAACGAGGAGGCCGCTTGCTCAATCGTGTCGCCGATCAGCAGTTGGTCGATCTCCGGAAGATTCACGCGGCAAACGCCCAGCACGGAGCTGCGGCCAGAGAGCGTCTCGCCGGAGAGTTGCTCGGCCACAAAGGTGAGCCGGTTGCCCGTGCGCGGCACGGCCTGCACTCGCGTGCCAGCAGGAGCATTGGCAGGGCGCGAGGCGGGAGTCGCCCCTTCGATCTCGTCGGCGTGCAGCCAGAGGATACGGGCCACCTGATCGCGCGGAATCGCCTTGTTCTCCAATCGCAATTCCAGCCGCAGTTGCTTCTCGTCCATGTCCAGCAACCGGCCGCGAAGATAATCGCCATCCAGCGAACGAATGAGATGCGTGGGCGGGTTATTGCGTTGCATTCGCGGCAGTGTGAGCAGCCGCTCTTTCTTAGTCTTGTCGATCTTCACGGCCGCAACCGTGGCGTCTAATTCCAACGCCTTGATCTCCGCGTGCGGCACGAAGCGGGCATCGGCCGAATCGGACGTCAGTGTTACGCCGTTCTCGTCGATGCTTT
>JBGTDH010000889.1:0-3385 GCA_041748435.1 Pirellulales bacterium | reverse complement strand
GTCGGTGGCCGGCGTGCCGTCGGGGTAGGCCACTTTGCCCTCGACCGGGTAGGTTCCTTTTCCACTACAGCCGGCAAAGAGCAGGCAGGCTATGGCCAGACTCGCCGCCCGAAGCGTGGAACGATGTCGCGGTGGAAGATTGCTCAATGGAAACCTCCCTTTCCGGGGTGGCCGCGCTAGAAGTGGATGGTAATCGCCTGACCGTCTCTTCGATCCGCCAGCCGCCCGAGGTTAGTAAGTTCGATGGAAACGGAGAGCGCTCGCACGCTGCCATCGCAGAGCGCGAACTGGCAGACGCCCGGATGGTAGCTGCCAAAGGTAAATGCCGTGCTGGCGGGACCTTTGGCCAGCGGTGCAGCAGCATTCGCCGCACCCAGCGGCGAAAGACTCCCCGGCCCCGCCTTGCGGAATGCCCCCCCGTGGTCACCGTTGTAGGCCGCGCCATCAATGGATCCGATTCCGAACCTTTGGTAATGCATGTTCTTCTCGCCCACGAGCAGGGTATTCGACAAACCGTCGAGAACATTGAAGGAGCTCAAACGCCATCTTCCAAACGGCAGGGTCACCGATTTGCTCACGCTCAGCCAGAAGACCCCGTTGGACTCCAGCTCGTTGCCGCTGGAGACTTGGGTATGGCCCGGGGGATAGTCGATAAAGCCCGCCGGACTGCCGATACTGCAGGCGTAATCGGCACAGGCGCCGGGAAAATGCGTCGGCCCACTGCCCTGGAGCGTATCACCCGAGATGCTGTGCTGTGGAGCGCTCCGGCGGGTGGGGCAAAGAAAGCTGGGGAAGTGCTGCAACCGCACCTCGTTGGTTTGACCATAGTAATTGACGCCGAAATTCCACGGAAAGCTCTCCTGCTCCATGTAGGGCAGGATGTACACCATCCATGTGGCGAACGTGTCGCCGTTGCGCGAAGGGGGATACAGTTTCTGCGTATCGTGGAAATTGTGGACCGCCAGCGCCAGTTGTTTCAGGTTGTTGGAGCATTGGCTGCGCCGCGCCGCTTCGCGGGCGGCTTGCACGGCGGGCAATAACAAGGCGATCAGGATGCCAATGATGGCGATGACCACTAACAACTCGACGAGCGTAAAAGCCGAGCGCCGCATAAGAAGCTCCTGCAAGAGAGATCAAAACCGTCAACGCATTGTACCAGACTCGGAGGCGTTTACTGCCTTTTGAGGTGGGTGTTGAACCACGCCAGGGCTTCGGTCTGAATCTCCGCGTCGTAACAATGCTCCTTGGCGGGCGCATAGTCGCGGAATCGCGCCGCGCAACCAGCCCAGGCATAGGCGTCGGCGATCTGGCGTGCAGCCTCCCGCTGGCCCAGCGGCGGAAAAAGCGGATCCTTCGTAGTGCTCACGACCATCACCGCCTTGGGCGCCGCCATCGCGATTAGATCGGGGACGTCGAGGCGGTTCCACACGCCGGGCAACAGACAGAAGGTGCCGATGGCGCCGGAGACGTTGTAGGGTTGCTGAGTGTCGCCCGTCGTCATCCAGCCCACGGAGACGGCCGCTTTTATTCGGGGTTCCAGCGCGGCCAGGATGTTCGTGCGCCAGCCTCCGCCGGAGAGCCCGGTGCAGCCAATGCGCTCCGGATCGACCTCCTTGCGAGACAGCAGGTAGTCGACGCAGCGGCTGTCGTCGCCGTAGTTTACGCCTGCCCACGTCGTTCCGGCCCAGTTGAGCTGGCGAACTCCCAGATACAAGCCGTCGCGGACGACCGTTTCGTAGCGCTTCAAAGTCGCATCATCGAGCTTAGCAGGATCGTAGGCTTCCGGCAGCCCACTCATGCCGCGCGGAGCGCGCCGGCCAAAGTGATATGCGTCAATCACGATGACCGCATAGCCATGCGAGGCGAACCAGTCCGCCAAGGCTCGTCCCCCTGTGTAGCGTCGCCGGTGGTCGGTGATCACCGGATGGAGAGGTTCCCCGGAGACGCGGTCCGCCCCAAACAGCATCGGTCCGCCCCATTCGTGAAAGACAACCAAGGAGGGCGCCGGCAGCGGAACTTTCTTGGGCGTGTAGAAGTAGCCGGGCACGCGGAACCACGGAGCGGTGTTGAACTCGATCGTTTCACGAACGAACGATTCGGTTTCCCATCGCGCTGTGGTGACCGCGTTCAGCTCTGGTTTGCCGGCATCATAGTGCAGCCCCTCCGCCAGCAGCGCCCGGGCCTGGCGCGCCCACTGATCGTGATTTGACGATGGATGCTGGCGGCGCCACTCGGGCGCGCTCAGATCCAGCGGCCGGTGGGCCCGCAGGTTCTGGATGCTCGCTTCCAAGGAGCCATAGCTGCTCAGCGGCGCTCTTCCAAGGTCCTCGAGGCGCGGCAACGACCGCGGCGTTTCCAGCGCTCGCGACGAGTTGGTGGTAACGGACGGTGCATCAGCGCTCTTTGGGTCCTGGGCCCTCGACTGCGCGGCGGCTGCCAGCCACCAACCCAGCATCAACGTCAGCAAAAGTCCGACCCGATGAGGTTTGCGCATTTCTTGTTGTCTCCATTGTTTTATGCAGGGCTTAGCAAGCAACGCGTTCGTCCCGGCTAGTTTTGGTCACGTCGATCCAGCGTGCCTCGTTCCTCGGTCACTAGCGCACCGCTCAGCGAAAGTTGACCCTGTCAACTGCATGGCGGATATTGTGCTGACGCCCGGCCCCCAAACTCGTCCGCGCGCCAACCGAACTCAATCGCTTGTCCCAATGACTACGTCTACAAATCCAACGCCAGCCGTAACCCCTACTTCGGCATCAGGTCAATTGCTACGCACATTAGCTGCACAAATCGTTGTAGGGCTAGCCATGCTCCAGTCAATAGGCCACGTTTTTGCCGATGACTTTGCAAAGGGTCAGCGTAAACCAAACATCGTGCTAATACTTGCCGATGACCTTGGATACGCCGATGTGGGCTTCAACGGTTGCCGCGATATTCCCACGCCCCATCTGGATTCGCTGGCCCGCTCCGGTTTGCGCTGCACCAACGGATATGTCACGCATCCGTTCTGCAGTCCCACGCGGGCTGGCCTGCTCACGGGACGTTATCAGCAACGCTTCGGGCACGAGAACAATCCCGCTTGGTTGCCGGAAGACGCCAATGCCGGGCTGCCGCTTTCCCAGACCACGCTTCCCGCGGTGCTCAAAACGGCCGGATATCGAACGGCCTGCGTGGGGAAGTGGCATCTCGGGGCGCATCCCACACTGCACCCCAATCGCCGCGGATTCGACGATTACTTCGGCCTGCTCGGCGGCGGACATGTCTATCTAGCGGGTGCCCGCGGCGGCGTGGAGTACAGCATTCCGCTGGATCGCAACGGCCGGGCAGAGCCGCTCGAAGGATATCTGACGGACGTGCTGGGTCGCGAGGCAGCGCAGTACATCGAGCA
>JBGTDH010000888.1:0-4932 GCA_041748435.1 Pirellulales bacterium | reverse complement strand
GGATATCAGCCAGAATGCTCCGATTGACCATGTCCCCAGCTAAATCCCTCCTCCTCGGGCCGATAGCCGACAGCCGACAGCTAATAGCCAACAGCCATGTTCAAACGCATTCTGGTTGCCAACCGCGGCGAGATCGCCCTTCGCGTGCTTCGCGCCTGCCGAGAGATGGGTGTCGAGACCGTGGCCATTTGCAGCGAAGCCGATCGCGGGGCTCGCTACCTGGAGCTGGCCAACGAGACGTATTGCGTCGGCGGCGCCAAAGCGTCCGACAGCTACCTCAAGATCGATCGTGTGATCAGCGCGGCCGAAGTAGGCAACGTGCAGGCCATCCATCCCGGTTACGGATTCCTCTCCGAGAACGCCCACTTCAACGATGTCTGCCGCAGTTGCAACATCGATTTCATCGGCCCCACGCCCGAGGCCATGAACCTGTTGGGCAACAAGAATCAGGCCCGCGGCATGGCGCGCAAGGCCGGCGTTCCTGTGGTTCCCGGCAGCGAGGGTCTGATCACCAACGAAAAAGACGCCGTGCGGATTGCGCACGAGATCGGCTTTCCGGTGCTGATCAAGGCTTCGGCCGGCGGCGGCGGACGCGGCATGCGCGTGGCTGCCAATGACCTGGCGTTGAAATCGGCCCTGCAACAGGCGCAGGCGGAAGCTCAGGCGGCCTTCGGAGACGGCAGCATCTATCTGGAGAAATACGTCGAGCATCCGCGGCACGTGGAAGTGCAGCTTCTGGCAGATCATCACGGCAACGTGCTGCACCTCTGGGAGCGGGACTGCACCATGCAGCGCCGGCATCAGAAGCTGATCGAGGAGAGTCCCGCACCTCACTTGGACATCAAGGTCAGGCAAGCCATCTGCGAATCGGCCGTGCGGCTGTTGAAATCAGCCGGGTACACCAACGCGGGCACCTGCGAGTTCATCGTCGATCGTCAGGGGAACTTCTACTTCATCGAGGTGAATGCCCGCATCCAGGTGGAGCACCCTGTGACGGAGATGGTCACGGGCATCGACCTGATCAAGTGGCAGATTCGCATTGCGGCGGGCGAGAAGCTCCCTTGGAAGCAGGAAGACATTCGGTTAAACGGCGCGGCCCTTGAATGCCGCATCAACGCGGAGGACCCCAAGAAGAAATTCCAGCCCTGTCCGGGAAAAATCCAACAGATGATTGTCCCCGGCGGCTTCGGCGTGCGGTTCGATTCCCACGCGCACACCGGCTATGTGGTTTCTCCTTACTACGACTCGATGATTGGCAAGCTGATCGTCCACCAAGCCACGCGGGAAGACGCCATCGATTGCATGCTGCGGGCCCTCTCCGAGCTACGGATCGAGGGGATCAAAACTACGGTCCCGTTGCAGCAGGAGATTCTCAACCACAGCGCCTTCGTGGAAGGCCGCGTCGACACGACGTTCATCGAGCGAACCTGGACGAACTAGAATCGCGCCCTTTCGGCGATCCTTTCGGCCGTTCGTGACGTATTATTGATGGAAACCGCGGGCATTGGCATTTTTGCCGTTGGCACGCGGTTCGCTCTTAAGAATCAACCGCAGTTGCGGCCATAAAACGCCGATGATTGATGCTACTGCGGCGCAGTTGCCGGCGTCAGGCTGGAAGCGGAACAGAACAGCTTGGCGGGTAGTGTGGTGCAGGGAATCAGACCTCTTGTCCGTAATTCCGTCGGAGGTGCCAAAACCATAGCGTGAGCCCGGTCACCAACGGTTAGTGCTCAGCACAGCCAGACTGAGAGCTCTTCTCGCAGCGACTCCACCGTCGCAATCGGCGGGAGGTTTGATTCCCGAAAGCCACGCGTGCCTTGATTGGTGCGCGTGGCTTTTTTCGTTGAACGGAAGGCGAGCTTACGGTAACCACCCGCTGGCGGTTTCGTGATCGTCTCGCCACTACGGCACTTCAAACAGCGATTGGATCTTCACAATCGCGTAATCGTCCGGGAACGTGTGGAATGCTTGCACCAGCATGCTGCGGTTGCGAGTCTCTACATTGATGTAGCTGACCGCCCCCAGGGCCAACCGGCCACTAGAGTTGAAAGTGTGCAGCATGCCTTGCCGCTGACCATCGTGGGCTAATTCCTGCTGGAAGGTCCAGAACACTTCCGGCTCCACCGGCTCCAACTGGAAGCTCATCTGATAGCGGACACCGCCGCGGGTTTCCACATGATCGGCCCGCTCTCCCTTGAGCTTGTACGACAGCAGCCGCCGCTTCTGCGGCAAAGGATGCTGGGCGCTGGCGGCCACTTCCGTCAGCGTCAGGCCGTGATAACGCCACGTGACCACATGACCGGCGCTGGTGATGTTGATCGTCGCTTCGTAATCGCCTCGCTTTACCTGCCGACTGCCATAGACCTCGAAAAGTTCCGGATGCAGAGAGCGGCCATAAAGCTGGAAAACCAGCTCCGCCACTTTGGGTCGAACAGACAGCACGATCGAGTTCCTTAAAGGGTCGCAAGTAAGTTCATCGTCGAGGTGAATCACCGTGTGCGAGTCGCATTATAGGCGTCGAGCATCAACGACACAAAGGGCGTTTCGCCGCGCAACGCGCGGGATCGATTTTCTGTCTTGACAAACCGCGCGCAGATTCTCCGAGTGTGGTTTTTCACTGCTCCGTGTGGCAGCGGTCGCACGGAAGATCAACTCAGGCCGACCAACAGGTCGTAGCCCGCGTGTGCGCCGGCGGCGATGCCGAAGCCGCGGCGCACGAACAGCACGGCAAAGAACGCGCCCGCCACGGCGCGAAACAAGAAGCTGAACGCCTGCCATCGGTCTCCGTGGGGACCTAGATAGTGCGCCAGCGCAAACATCAAACTGGTCACCGCAATGGCAATCAGCACGCGCGGGCCCTGCGGCAGGCCCAAGCGAGCCAGGGCGAATACGCACGCCGGCAACAGCATCAAGCGAAACAGCACCTCCTCGTAAATGCCCGCCCCCAGGAAGGCCACACAGCGGGCCGCCGTCGTTGTGCTCGCGTGCGTCGCCGTGGCGGCGGTGGCAAGATGCACGCCTACCTCGCGGGCAGGAATGCCAATCGCCTGGCAGGCGACACCCTGGAGTTGTGCTAGCAGCACGAGGGTAAGCGCCAACACCAGGCACTCGACGGCCATGCACGGCGTCACGCGCAGGGGCAGGCGCCACGGCAATCCACACAGATGCTGCCATGCCAGCAGCAGCACAATGGTAAGCGCCGGCAACAAGAAGTACTGACCAAAGCCCAGCGTGTCCAGCAGGCCGCGCAGCCATAGATCGGCCCCGTTGCGAATGGCCTGTGGTCCCAGGGTCAGCACGCCGGCTTCGTAGATGGCCAACAGGGGCGTCAGAAACACAAGGCTCGCCAGCGGCCCGCGCGAGATCGACCAATAACCGTCTTCCGCGGCCCTTGCTCGATCCAACTCGATGGGTCCAACTGCCGCGAACATGCCAGCGCCGCCTCCTCATGCGTGGGTCGGACTCACCAACCCTCATCTTCGGAAGCAGGGACAAAACGCCTTGAAGGAAAACGGTGTGTTCGTCGTCCCGCCTTCAGGCGGCCGAAGCCGGGACTACGAACGCGGCTGCTTCAGCAGGTCGCGAATCTCCATCAGCAGCTCCTGATCCTTGGTCGGCGGATGCGGGGCGGCCGCCTCTTGCTTCTTCTGCTGCACCACCAGTCCCAGCAGTTTCTTGATAAACAAGAACAGCACAAAGGCCACGATCAGAAAGTTCACCACGTCTCCCAGGAACTGGCCGTAGGGAATCTCCTTCTCTCCCACCACCAGCTTCCAGTTTACGTAGCCATGCTCTCCGGGCATTATCAGGCTGATCGCCGGCATGACAATGTTCTTCACCAGCGATTCGATGATCTTCCCGAACGCCGCCCCAATGATCACGCCCACCGCCAGATCGACCACGTTCCCCTTGAAGGCAAAGTTCTTGAACTCTCCCCACATGGTGAAGGCCCTCTGCGTGGGCGCTAGCGACGAAACCGATCTCAACGGGTCCATGCGATCATCTCCGAAACCTGATGGAACGTGCGTCCGTCTACCGTCTGAACGAGATGATTGCAGTTCGTGCGTCTCTCGGCTAGCTTCAAGGAAAACAGGCGCCCTATGAATCAGCCACGCGTAGGTCTCGTCGGGATGGGGTTGTTGGGCGGGGCTATCGCCGAGCGGCTGCGGGATCAGCAATGGCAGGTGATCGGCTTCGACCTGTCTCCACAGCGCTGTGCCGCCATGAAGGAGCAGGGCGTCGACGTGGTCGACTGCGCCAGCACCGTGGCCAAGAACTGCAAACGCGTGCTGCTCAGCCTGCCCACCAGCAGCATTGCGGGCCAAGTGATCGACGAAGTGATCGATGTTCTGCGGCCGGGGCAGTACCTCATCGACACCACCACCGGCAAGCCGGCGGAGATGGCGGCCTACGGCGCGCGGCTGGCAGAGCGCGGAGTGAATTATCTGGACGCAACCGTGGCCGGCTCCAGCGCGCAGGTGCGGGCGCGGCAAGTCACGGTGCTTGTCGGGGGTGAGGCGGCGGCATTCGAGTCTTGCCTCAAAGTGCTGGCCCCTTTCGCAGCCCGCTGTTTTCACGTCGGCGGGCACGGCAGCGGGGCCAAGTTCAAGCTGGTTCACAACCTCGTGCTCGGCCTGAACCGCGCCGTGTTGGGAGAAGCCCTGGCATTTGCCGAAGCGCTGGAGCTGGATCTGGGCACCGTCTTGGACGTGCTCAAGCAGACGCCGGCCTACTCGGTCGTAATGGACTCCAAGGGCCGCAAGATGGTCGAAGGAGATTTCACTCCTCAAGCCACGCTCACGCAGCATCTGAAGGATGTACGGCTGATGCTGGAAGAGGCCGAGGAGCATCAACTCCCCTTGCCGCTGAGCCGCTTGCACGAAAAGCTGCTCGTCGAAGTCGAGCAGGCCGGCCTCGGCGGCAGCGACAACA
>JBGTDH010000887.1:0-5631 GCA_041748435.1 Pirellulales bacterium | reverse complement strand
CTGGAAAGAAATCGAGCATGAAACAAATGATCTGCGACTCTGGCCAACGGCACACATGCCGGCCCGCCCATCCCACGCACGGAGGACGGCGCACGAGCCCATGCAAAATCACACACCGACCTTCGCTTGTTTAAGGTCTAGGTCCTTCATGTCCCAGGCGTTCGATGCATCATTGAGTGGAACTGGCGTTGGAGGCACAGGCCTACCGCTAGTCGCACCAAGCCACATCACCGCAGCCATAAGTGCGACGCCGAACAGGATAATCCAAGTAACATTGTAGTTTGCCACCAAGTCAGTCGCAGCATTCTCGAATCGCGTGGACCCCAGGCGTGCTTGGGTGTTGACCTCTGCGACACGCTCGCCAAGTGCGTTCGCCTTAACGTGCAAATCTCGAAGCCGATCATAGGTTTCAGCTTCAATCCGCAGCCCGCGGGTTGCCTGAGTGACGGACCGGAGTTGCTCTTCGATGGAAGAACACTCTTTCTCAAAACGCTCGAGCTCGGCCGTCATAAGCGTCGTGAGCGAGCGAGGTTTCAGCACCCTGATCCAAAGTCGAGCATTAGAAGCGAGCATCTGCCCACGTAGCACTTGGAGTCCGACGGAGCGGCAGTTTCGCAATTGCTCTAAGGACGTTTTGCACGCGATAGCGGTCTCATTCAAGATGGGCTGAGCGATCGATTGAAGCGTGACAGTAAGCTCAGGCGCAGTGCGCAATTGAGCATCCGCGACGGCGAGTTGCCAGTTCGACGGATTCTCCCGGATCGCCACTTGCAGGGCTTCTGAAAACACCTTGGGATTGGCATCAGCCGCCGCCGCTTGCGCCAAGTCGTACCAGGCTTCATGCATGCGTGGTGAGAGCTGCACGGCAAGTTGGAGCTTTTCAATCGCCTCGCCATAGCGGTCACGGCAGTATCGAACATGAGCCTGCAAGCGGAGCGAATTGCTGCGCCAGTCGGCCACGTGCGCTTGCCGATCATTCGCCGTCGGGGCGTGAGGGAGGCTGCGTTCAAGCACCCGATCCGCTTCTTGGAACGCGTTCTGCCGTATGAGGGTCTGCGCCAAACCGACATAAACCCGATAGTCGAGTCGATTCACGGAGAGCGCCTTACGGTAGAACTCCTGGGCGTCATCGAGCACTCCGCGCCGCAACAACTCATCGGCCATGATTCGCCATTCATTCGCTTGCGTCTCGGCTGGCGTCTTGAGCGTCTGGTCAATGCCCTTCAGAGCATCGGCTTGCTTGCGCAATTCCCACTGCAAGGTCTCGGTTCCCCAACGAATGGCCGAGGCAATCCTTCCAAACCCCTTCTCCATCGTGGCATGCACTCGAGCCATCGCCGCCAGTTGCGCGACTTCCATCACATTCTCATCGAGATGCTGCTCCGCCAACTCGCCTTCGATCTCCTTTAGTGCGCCCAAGCTCTGGCACTCCACGCACGCATGCTGATCGCCGATGACCGGAGAACCGCAGGCCCAGCAGCTTGGCATGGGGCGCCCTTCGGAATTAATCAACTGGAGGTAAGGTGCGCTGAGTGGAACGATGAGCTCGCCGGCACCACTGGCTCAGCGCACGGGCCAGTCGGGCGCCCGTCTTTGCCGTCGAATCGGCGGTCGCGAGAAACTCCTCGACTTCGATCGTCGGTTGACCGGCAGTGATTTCACGAGTTGGTGTACCACCTGGTTGCGCGAGTGCCTCCAATGTTGGAGCGTCTCCTGCAGATTGTCAAACTGGCCACAGGCAATCGGTTCGGGCGTTTTCTCCGTTTGCAACAAAGTGTGCAGGCTTCAAGCGACTTACTTGGTTGGAACCAGGTTGTGGTCGGAGTGCTCGGGGCACTTGTAGTTGCCCTTCTTGCTGTAGGTGTGAATCTTCCCGCTGCGCACGCACTTATACTTGTACTCCGCAGCTTCGGCGCGCGAGCCGACGAGCAGGCCGACCCCTGCGGCAATGAGACCGAGGAACGAGTTCAGCAACGTGCGGCGGTTCATGAAGTCTCCTATCTCAATAAGTGTTAACGACGCGGATTTTGCGGCTTGTGGCCGAAGCCCAAGAAACCGATCACAAACAGAATCGCTAGCAGCAGCGCCCCGAGGTCGACGCCTTCGTTCATGGCAGGCTCGCTTAGGGTGAGGGCACGTAATGTGAGGCCAGAGACTTGGGACAGGGTGTGTTTGTGGTGCGGGGCCAAGGCTCCGAGGTTGATTGAGGAGGCGCCTTTCGCGGCGTAGACGGCCATCTACAGTGTTTTATTCCGGGCTGCAGGTGGAGTTGGCCGTGGAGGGCCCGGTGCCGAACCGACTCGAGCAACGCGGTATCCGTACCTCGACGTATTTTATGGTCATGGCTGAAAGTTCGTCGTCTTCCTGCACTCGCCTCATAGGCCAACCAAGCGACCCGCTTCCACGGGTTCGCCGCGGTCGAAGCACTGAGGGAAGAGTCGAAGCTCATCGTGCCCCCGCCGGTTAATCGGCGGCGGGTTGCATCAAGTCGCCGATGAACTGGTTGACGCCCTCGTGGTCGAACAGGATCGGTACGCCACCCGGCGCGATGAACACGGCCACACCATCCCGGACGACCAAAGCGCCGGGATGATCCACCTCGAAGCGGTCCCCGTTCACCAGCGCGACCGTGAACGGGCGGAACGGCAGCCGCTGGCGGAACGCGCTCAGGGTGCGGTCGAAGTTGTCGGCTTCCATCGGTCCTCCGCTACGGGTACGTCGGCCCCACCATCATACCGCGCCAAATAACATACAGCACGATCCTGAACGTCTGGTTGGCAGGCCGCTCATTCCGGATAAAGCTTCGTCGAAAGATACCGCTCGCCGATGTCGGGGAGCACGACGACGATGAGCTTGCCGGCGTTCTCGGGACGGCGGGCGACTTGCAACGCGGCCCAGGCAGCCGCGCCGCAGGAGATGCCGCACATCAGACCTTCTTGACGAGCCAGTTGCCGGGCGGTCTCGGCGGCGTCTTCGTCCTGCACTTGAACCACTTCGTCGATCACGTCGACGTTCAGCACGTCGGGAATGAAGCCCGCGCCGATGCCCTGAATGGTGTGGCGGCCCGGCTTGAGCGGCTGGCCGGCTAGACGCTGGCTGATGACCGGGCTGTTGGCCGGCTCGACGGCAATGGCGCGAAACTCCGGCTTGCGGGACTTGATGACCTCCGCCACGCCGGTGATGGTGCCGCCCGTGCCCACGCCGGAAACGAGAATATCGATCTGGCCGTCGGTGTCGCGCCAGATTTCCTCGGCCGTGGTCTTGCGGTGAACCTCCGGATTGGCCGGGTTCTTGAACTGCTGCGGCATGAAATAGTTCTTGTTGGCGGCGACCAACTCCTCCGCCTTGCGGACCGCCCCGGGCATGCCTTCCGCGGCCGGCGTGAGCACGAGCTCCGCGCCAAGTGCTTTGAGCATCCGGCGTCGCTCGACCGTCATGCTCTCCGGCATGGTGACCATCAGCCGGTAGCCGCGGGCCGCGCAGACGTAGGCCAGGCCGATGCCCGTGTTGCCGCTGGTGGGCTCGATAATCACGGTGTCGTCTTTGATCAGGCCATCGCGCTCGGCGGCATCGATCATGGCCTTGCCGATGCGATCTTTCACGCTCCACAAAGGGTTCACATTCTCGATCTTGCCGGCGACGGTGGCCACGCAGCCTTGCGTAATGCGGTTCAGCCGCACCAGGGGCGTATTGCCGATGCAGTGGGTGATATCGTCGCGAATGCCGTTGGCAGCCAGCGTGGGCATGGAAAGCTCCCTCATTTCAGTGGTGACTCGATTACTCGGCCGGATTCCCGCCGGCCACTCGCACGGGCAAGTGTCGCCGATTGTAGCAGCCGCCGGAAAATGGGGTCAACCACGTCACTCGCCCTTACTCGCCCTTAAGGAGCAACTCTTCCAGCCGCGAGACATGTTCGGAGCGCTTCTGTTTCGCGGGCAAAGCAGCGACTTGGCCGGGAAGCAGGTTCAGCAATCGCCGCAGGTCCAATGGCAAATCGGCGGGCAGCAGCACGGTGCCGCGCGGCGTGACGCGCGTGGGCGGGTTCTCGTCGGGCGTGGCGGAGTCTCGCGCTCGTTGCAACGACACGCTCAACAACGTGCGCTTGCCTTTGGCATCCTTGACAGTGAACGCCGCGCCGAAGGGAATCGTTCCCTTAAGGAACCGCACGGGCTTCCCGCTGAGAGTATCGAGATAAGCCTCTTGTCCACTGATGTTGGGCGCAAACCTCGCTACCTCCAGCGTGGCGCGAAAGTCTGGCGGCGTGTTTCCCGCGATCCGCTCCACCTGGAAGCCTTGAGCGGTGAGAAGATCTGCGAAATCGTCCAGCACCTTTTGCAAATCGTCCGCCTCGGCCACGGTGTCCGGATCGAGACTCTCCAGCAAAATGGTGGGCTGCTTCGAGGGCGCCGGTCGCGCGAGGGGGCTCTCCGTCGGCGTGCCCTCCCGTTCGAGAGTCAACGAAGATCCGCCGACGCCCCACGGGCAATACGTCGAGGGCATCTGAGCGCGCAGGAGTTGCCCCTCGTTGGAGCGATTGGAGTTAAGGCCGTTGTTCCAGGAGGCCACGCCTCGCAATGTCTTGAGGTCCGGGCTCAGCACCAAGTCCATCCGCGTGTACTCGGTCGTGTTCGATCGCCTCGGAGATTTCTTGACATCCAAGGCCAGCCGGTACGGCGTGGGGATCATCGTCAGTTGCTTGTCCCAACGCAGACCGTTGGGCGCCTCGCCCGTGATCTCCAGGATCAGTAGGCCGTCGCGATCCGAGATTTGTGCCGTGCCGGTGTAGCTGCCCAGCGTCTCGCCCGGCCGTGCGCTGAGCTTCACGACATCGTTGGTCCAATAGCAGCGCAGCTTCCAGTCGCCAACGTACAGGGCGCGCAGCTGTTCGGGCGACAAGACATCGTCCGCAGCCCTAGCGGGACAACACAGCAATAAGCACCCGATCAGCAATAGCGGCAAACGCGTCATGCTTCGCGACTGAATCGAACAACGGAATCAAACCTTGCAACCCAGACTCCATTCTACGTCGCGCACGACAGCCATGCTGGTCAAGCCATCTGGCGGCAATACACGGAGAGTGACGCCTCTTCCAGATTCTCTACCACCGGCTAAACTGTCCAAATGCCCACTCATTCCACAGCCCGTGCCGGGAAAACACCCAGCAAATCGTTGCGGCCCTACCAAGCCAGGCTGGTCACCGATGTTTGTCGAGCCAACGGAGACGTGCTCGTCGAGCAGCCCACCGGCTCGGGCAAGACGATGCAGATCGTGACCTTGCACGCTGCAGGGCGCACAGGCAAACTGGGCAGGCACACACCTCGCCGACTAAACAATTTGAATCATGTTTGAGCAAGCCTTCAAAAACATCGACGACGTGCTCTGGAAAGAAGCCGGCTGCACCACCGAACTCGACTACACCGAGCAAACCTCCTGGCTTCTCTTCCTCAAATACCTCGATGGCCTGGAGCAGGACAAGGCCGACGAAGCAGCGCTCGACGGGAAGAAATACACTTTCATCCTCGACAAGCCCTACCGCTGGGAAACCTGGGCCGCCCCGAAGGACAAGCACGGCAAGATCGATCACAATAAGGCCCAGACCGGTGACGACCTGCGCGACTTCGTCAACGGCAA
>JBGTDH010000886.1:0-3507 GCA_041748435.1 Pirellulales bacterium | reverse complement strand
ACCGACTCTTCCGCCAACTGACGCGTGAACTGCACCGGCCGCGCCGCAGTGGAGAGCACGCCAACCTCCAGCGTCGCCAAAGCGCGGCGGGCATCGCCATCGCTCACCTCGGCCAGGAACTCCAAGGCATCGTCGGCCAGGCGCACATCGATTTGCCCCAAGCCGCGCTCGCGGTCCTGGAGCGTCCGCAACAAGAGCGATTTGATATCTTCATTGGAGAGCGCTTTGAACTCGAACACGCGGCTGCGGCTCACGAGCGCACTCGTCAAGGCAAAGAATGGATTCTGCGTCGTGGCGCCGACCAGCACTACCGCGCCGTCTTCGACATCGGGAAGCAGCACATCCTGCTGGCTCTTGTTGAAGCGATGGATCTCGTCGATGAACAAGAGCGTTCGCTGGCCGGCCGCCGCCAGATGATCGCGAGCTTCTTCCAGAGCTTCCCGCAGCTCCTTCACGCCGCTGGTCACGGCGTTGAGTTGCCGGAAGCGGCTCTTGGTTTCGGCCGCGAGGAGCTGCGCGAGCGTGGTCTTGCCCGTGCCCGGCGGACCATAGAAGATGACCGATCCGAGCCGATCGGCCTGGATCAGCCGGCGGAGTAGTTTGCCTTCGCCCAGAAAATGCTCTTGCCCCACGAACTCGGCCAACGTGCGAGGGCGCATCCGGGCCGCCAAAGGCTGCGCCGCGCGGCGGTGGGCTTCCTCACTCGCGGCAAACAGAGAATTGCTCACGGGCGTCGCTCGAGCAGTTGCCGGACAAACTCCGCATGCTCCGCGGTAGCCAGCCCTTGTTGCAGGGTGGAGAAGGCCTGCGCGGCCTCTCCCTCCACCAGCGCCGTGGCATTCAGCCACAAGCCGGGAAAGACCTCCGATCGATAATTGCCGTCGTCGGCAGATTGAAGATCGAAGTGATCGACTCGACGCTTGAAAAACCGCACTTGGCGCTCGCGGAGCAGCACCACGAAGTATTCCATGACGCCGGCGCGTTCATACTCGCGCAGCTTGGAATGCAGATCGTACGCCTCGCTGCTGTAGGCCACCTCGGCGATAAACTCGGGACCGCCGATCAGGTTGGTGCCTTCCTGCCGCATCCGCCCCCCGTACTCGGGTAGTACGATCAGCATGTCATCGGGTTGCAACTCGCTGCTTGCGCTCGGATAGACCGTCGTATTGTTGTATGCCCGCGTGCCGGGCGTATGGACCTCGTACACGCCGAGAATCATTGCCAGGTTGTTATGGGGATGACCATGCTGCGGGGATGTGGGTGAAGACACGTACACAACTCCATCGACAAGTTCTGCGTGAAACTCCGGCGGCATGGCTAGGTAACGCTCGTGAAACGTCCGACGATCGAGATGATCCCCCGATCGCAAGACATCAGGGCCCCCGGCGCGCGGCAACACCACCTCCGCGCCCCTTCCCAGATCTGTGACTGCGCCGCTCGCCATCTCTATCCTCCACCTGAATTCTAGGCCCCTCGGCTATCCGCGGCAAACGATCGCTTCATCCTTCATCCTTTCAACCTCACTCCCGCTTGCTGCTCGTATACTTTCACCACGGCGGCAAAGTCGTCGGCCGCGTGCCCTTGCCGCATGGCAGCCATGTACTGCTGCAGTGCAGCCGATGCCACGGGCATGGGCACATCGCTCTGCCGGGCCATCTCTAACGCCAAGCTGACGTCCTTGCGCATCAACTCGGTTGTAAAGCCGGGAACGAAGCGATCGGCCAGCACAAACTTCTTGGCTCGATGCTCGAACATGGTCGAGCCGCCGCTGGAGACGCTTACCACGTCGGCCATCTGCTCCAGATCGGCCCCCGCGGCCTTGGCCAGCACGAACGCCTCGGCGATTAGCGCCATAATGCCGCCGGCCATCATCTGATTGATGATCTTCACCGTCTGGCCGGCGCCCAGCGGACCGAGGTGAAAAAACCGCTGCCCCATCGCCGCCAGCACCGGGCGGGCACGCTCGAAATCTGCCGGCTCTCCGCCACACATGATAGTGAGCGTGGCGGATTCCGCGCCCCACGGCCCGCCGGAGACCGGCGCATCCAGCATGGCCATGCCGGCCGCTTGCATTCGCGCGCCAACGTCGCGCACGGTCCAGGGGCCAATGGTGCTCATCTCCAGATACGTCTTGCCCGGCGCCGCGCCTTCGATGATCCCGCCCGGTCCCAAGGCCACTTCCTTCACCTCGGCATCGGCCGTGACAATGCTGATCACAAACTCCGCTGCGCGGGTCACGTCGGCCGGCGTGGCTGCTTGCGTGGCCCCTAGCCCACAGAACTCGCGCGCCACTTCCTCGCGGCGTGCCAGAAAGGTCAACTCATGCCCGGCCTTGATCAGATGGCGAGCCATATGCCGCCCCATCGTTCCCAAACCGATAAAACCAACCTTGCTCATGTGAATGCGGCTCTCATGGAGAGCTACCCAAGCGGTGCCGTTCTGGTATCCTGAGCTTCCGAAATCCGAGCCGGATCGCATGTAACGTAACCGGCCAAGTGGTCGCAGTGGAAGTCGATATGAAAAAGCTGTTTCTAGAAAAGCTGAACGTGCGCGGGAAGCGCGTGCTGGTGCGCGTCGATTTCAATGTGCCGCTGGAGAATGGGCGCATCACCGATGATCTGCGGATTCGCGAAAGCCTGCCGACCATCCAATGGCTGAGAAAGCAGGGCGCCCGCACCATCCTGATGTCGCACCTGGGCCGTCCCAAGGGGAAGCGCAAGCCCGAGGAGAGTCTCGCGCCCACGGCCGCGAGGTTGGGAGAATTGCTCGGCGCGAAGGTTCAACTCGCGGCCGATTGCGTCGGTTCGGAGGTCGAGGCGCTGGCCAAGTCGCTGCAGGACGGCGATGTGCTGCTGCTGGAGAATCTGCGATTCCACAAGCAGGAAGAAGAGAACGAGCCAAGCTTCGCCGCGCAGCTCGCGGCCCTCGGCGAGGTCTACGTCAACGATGCCTTTGGCGCCGCACATCGGGCGCACGCTTCCACCGCGGGCGTCACGGCTCACTTTCAGCAGCGGGCCGCTGGCTATCTGATGAAGAAGGAGCTCGACTATCTGGCCGGCGCGCTGGACAATCCCCAGCGCCCTTTCGTGGCGATCATCGGCGGGGCCAAGATCTCGGGCAAGATCGACGTGATGCAGGCCCTGCTCACCAAGGTTGACTCGCTTCTGGTGGGCGGCGGTATGTCATACACGTTCCTCGAGGCACAAGGCTACGAGATCGGCCACTCGCTGTTGGAAGCCGATAAGATTGAGGAAGCAAAGACGATTCTGGCCAAGGCGTCGGCACTGGGATCGGAGCGGCTGCTGTTGCCCGTCGATTACCGGGCCGTGAAAAAATTCGGCGACACGTCCGACATCGTCGATGTGGCCTGGGACAAGATTCCCGCCGATCGCACCTGCATCGACATCGGCCCCAAGACGAGCGAGCGTTACGGACAGATCATTCGCGCGGCCAAGACCGTGGTCTGGAACGGTCCGGTGGGCGTATTCGAAACGCCCGCCTACGCAG
>JBGTDH010000885.1:0-5005 GCA_041748435.1 Pirellulales bacterium | reverse complement strand
AGCCATTGCCGGAGACGGTCGGCGGGAAGCGTGTCGGCCACTTGCTGGACGGCCTCGTAGGGTGCGTGCCCGAACTCGTTGAACGCATCCTCGGCGACCAGCGAATCGGCGTGTTCCAGATACCGCGCGAAATAGCGGAGCCGCTCGGCGGCCGGCTTGCGCAGCGAAGGCGCCTGCGAGAAATAGCCCAATGCCACCTCGGAGGCTGGAATCGCATTCCACGTGAGCTGGCCCTCGATCTCTTGCGCGAACAGCAACGCCAAGGTTCCGGGCTTGAGCTGCGCATCGACCCGCGCCGTCAGCCGGGTTAAGTCCGCGCCGGCCAGCGATGCCTTTCCTTGCAGCACCTGGTGGACGCGAAACGTCGCATCGCGCGGCCCGGCTTCCAAATGCTCGGCAATGGCCACGGCCGCCGCATCCTCTCGGCGTTGCACCAGAGTCGGTTTGAGCGCGGTGCAAAACGGACAAGCCAGGGCTGGCATCGCCGCCAGCCACAAGATGACCGCCGCCAGAGCGGCTCTCTGTCCGTTGCGTTGCTCCGCGAGATTGCGCTTCACTTCGGATCCTGCTTCTTGGCATCGGCACGTGTCTTGAGCAAATCGGCATGCACGCGCGCCACGTCCCACATGTAATGGCCGATCTTGTGCCGATCGGCCGCAATCGAAAGATGCGTAAGCGCGAGTTGCCCCTGACCTGCGACTTCGTAGTACAGCCCCAGATACAGATGGGCATAGAACAGCCGCGAGTTTAATTCCGCCGTGGAAGGCTCGCCAACGTTGGCCGCGGCCAACACGTCCGCGGGCTGCATCTCCCCCTTGTACAACGCGTACACCTGCATCATCGGCACGCGGGGATCCTGCTTGATCTTGAGGAGTCCGTCCCGCGCCTCCGAAACGCTCTTCTCGCGAGCCATGCACAGGTATCGCCACACGGCGTTCTCGACATCGTTGTCGTCAAACGTCTGATAGGCCGCAAACTGTCGGGTGCCCTCGGCAAAGCGGCCGGCGTAGTAATACGAGATCCCGCGTTGCCAATGACTGCGCTCTTGATCTGGCCGAAGCTTGATGTAGGCATCAAAATCGTTAATCGACTCGGCGAAGCGGCCCTGTTTGAACTGCGCGACCCCGCGGCGCTGATACAACTCGGCCGCTTGAGGATTAAGCTTCAGCGCGGCGGTCAGGTCTTCGACTGCATCGTCGGCGGTTGCCACGCTTGCAGTCAGGCACATCCAGCATAAGACCATGGTGAGAGGGCGCATCATGAGAATAATCCCGTGTCAGGAACCCCCCAAGGAAACTGCGCCCCCGCGGCGGGCTTGGGGCGCAGCGATTGGTTGCGGCCAGAGAATCCAGTCCCAATCGAACTTCGGCCCCATCAGCATCTGGCCCCCGAAGCCGTCATTCAACAGTCGCGGCGGCGCGGAAACTTTCTTCCAGGGCTCCCAGCGCTCGGCCAAATCGTTGCCCATGCGATGCGGGCGGCCGCCGTCGTCGTCGCGGTCCATGCCGGTGGAATAGACCAGAGGCTGGCCGTCGATCAGTCGATAGCACAGCGGTTTGCCAGTGAAACGGTCCAGAGGCACCGCCGGGAGTGGAGACGGCGTGAGTTGCTCCAGCATCTCGGGATAGTGCCCCTCGCGCCTCCGATGCAGCTCCAAAGCAATGACCGTCAGCATGGCGTCCCGCTGCTGCGTGAGCACTTCGCCGCGCAGGGCCAGGTTCTGGAAACTGGGAAACAGGTGCAAAACGGGCCAATACCGAATCCTGTTGTGCGGAGAATTAAGCAGCTTCTCGATCTGCTCCTCCGCGGTGGAAGCCTCCCATTGCCACAAGGGGCCCGATCGCTCGGATTGAAACCGGAGCACCAAACGCTCGGCCATGTCAGACAGATCGCGCCGCGATGCCGTCATCAGGGAGAGTGCTGTGCCGCCGAGGGGCTCTCTCATAAGCCCCCAGGGCGAGAGTCGCTCCGCAGGGTCTTCCGGTAACTTGTCGCCGAGCTGCCGCCACAGGCGGTAGCCCTCGGCCGTGAGTCGGCCATCGTCCGCTCCGTCGTTCGTACACGTGCGCTGCAGCAAATCTTCAAACAACAGGTGCTCGCCCTGGAGACGCGCCCGTAAGGTGCCGCCTCCCGAGTACGCTGCGATGCGATGGGCCAAATCCAGCAGCTCCGCTTTGCTGAGCAACGTGGAGTGCTCGTCGAGCAGGAATCCCATCAGTTGCAGGCTCGTGCCGAAGCACGCGAACGCTCGCAGCTCGGTCATGGCGCTAGGCGCGCCCTCACGCAGATGTTCGGCCATTCCCAGCAGCGTCTGAATGTTGGAGCAAAACACGCTCGCCTCTTGGGCAGCCAAAGCACGGCGACTGTCTGCCAGCAGCAACCGCCGGAGCAGCGCCAAGTCGTCCAGTTGGGGAGCAGGCAGCGTGTACAACGGGCCCGCTTGCGTATCGAGGGGGTGGAGACCATCGTGCAGCTTCTGCAACCAGACGGCGTCCTCCGGATCGCCATACACAAATCCGAATCGAGGCTTGGCCGCGGCCTGCCGCGCCAACTCGAATGCCGGCCGATTCCGCCGCAAATAACTGGCGATTTGCGGCCACGCATGCACAAAGGCTTGTTCGCTCAGGTCCGAGTTCCTGTCGGGAAATGCTTCCAGTTCCAAGAGCGCCGCGCGGTACAACGGCCACGCGAGGTCCTGCGAGGGACGCAACCTCGCGGGCTGCTCGATCTGCGCAAGATAATCCTGGGTGATTGCCGGTCGGCCGCTGACGTAGCGAACCGTCAACGCGGTCGCACCCAGCAAGAGCGCGACGATCGAAAGTAGCCCCGTTTGGATCAAGCGATGCATCAAACGCTGGCTGCGCGAGCGATGCGCATGGTAAGCGCCACGCAGCAAGCGCGCCGCCACGGCCGGATCGCCAAAGCGGACCGTTGCTTGCTCGATGCTGACACCCGCAGCCAGCGTGTCGATCATGTGAGCAATTAGTGTTTCTGCCAGTTCCCGTTGCTTGTGACGGGAGAGGCGCGTGCCGCGCGAGGTTCGCTCGACCAGGGCCATCAGTTCGGCAGGCAGGCCGGCTTGAGTTGCCTGCGAGCGCGCGCTCAACCGTCCGCTGACGTTGCCGCGCACCAGATGCGTAACGGGAGTGCGGACCAGACGTGCCAGAAACCCCGGCTGCTTGTCGGCGGATTGCTGCTTCATTCCGGTGCCTCGCTTGTTGGCGCCGTGGCCTTAACGCCACCTTCCGGGCTCGCCAGCAGTGCGGTCAACGACTGCCAACGACGCATCTCCTCGGTTAGCCGTTCTTGTCCATGCCTCGTGAGCGAGAACAGGGATCGCTGGCCGCACTGCGTTGGTTGCGACGTACTGGCCACCAATCGCTGAGCCGCCAGGTGCTGGAGCAAAGCCACAATCGATGCGTCTCCCAAGACCGTGGCCTCGGGACACGCTACGCGAAGCCGCGAAACTACTTGATACGTGCTGCAGGCGCCCCGCTCCAGGATCTTGAGCACGGCGGGCAGCGCGGGCCCGTGCAGCAATTGTTGCTCTGGGCGCATGGCAGTTACGGCTCCTGAGGCAATCGATGACCCAGCTTATCCCGCTTGGTCGCCATGTAGCGAGCGTTGTGTTCGTGCACTGGCGGCGTGATCGGCACCTGATCAACCACTTCTAAATCAAAGCCGCCATAAACAAAGGCGTCGGTCTTCTTGGGGTTGTTGGTCAGCAGACGCACCTGCCGCAGCCCCAGGTCTTTGAGAAGCTGAATACCCACGCCGTAGTCCCGCACGTCGGCCTTGAAGCCCAAGGCCAGGTTGGCTTCCACGGTGTCCAGCCCTTGATCTTGCAGTCGGTACGCCTTGATCTTTTCGACCAGGCCGATGCCGCGTCCCTCCTGAGGCAGATAGACCAGCACGCCCACTCCCTCGCCGCTAATCATCTCCAGGGCCATGTGCAGTTGATCGCCGCAATCGCACCGCAGAGAGGCCAGCAAATCTCCCGTGAAGCACGACGAGTGCAGCCGCACCAACGGCGCGGGAGTGGCCGACACATCGCCCATCACCAGCACCACCGGCTGCTGCGCTTCGTACTTCACGCCATAGGCAATGATATTGAACGTCCCGTACCGCGTTGGCAGCCGGGCTTCGGCAATCCGATAGACCAGCTTTTCCCGCAGTCGTCGGTAGCGGATCAACTCTTCGATCGAGATGATCTTCAGACCGAAGCGTTCCGCCAGGCCGAAAAGGCATTCCCGATTGGCCCGGTCCCCGTGTTCGTCCAGAATCTCGCACAGCACGCCCGCGGGAAACATCTCCGCGGCACGGACCAGATCGACCGTGGCCTCGGTGTGTCCCGCTCGCCGCAGCACGCCCCCCTCTTTAGCCACCAACAGCGAAAGATGCCCCGGCCGCACAAAATCGCTCGGCTTGCTCGTGGGATCGATGATCGCGCGCACCGTGGTGGCCCGTTCCTGCGCCGTGATGCCCGTGCGGGCAGAGCGATGATCCACCGGCACCGTGAACGCGGTTCCCAGCGGCGTGGTGTTGGCTTCCACAATCGGAGCCAGCTTCAACCGCTCGCAGACATCGGGCAGCACGGGCATGCAGAACTGCCCGCGGCCGTGCGTAATCATGAAGTTGACGACCTCGGCGGTGACTTTCTCTGCCGCGCAGATGAAATCGCCTTCGTTCTCGCGATCTTCGGCATCGACGACGATCACCACTTCGCCCTGCTGCAAAGCCTCGACGGTCTCTTCGATCGTGGAAAAGTGGCTGGCAATCGACATTACGGGTCTATCCTCGGGCTCGTCTGTTTGCCGGCCAGCGCCGGACGCTATGATTATAGAGTGTACCGCCGCCGCGGTGCGGCGCGAACACATGCCCCCGAACCCCGATCACGGAGCAAACCTGCCGATGCCGGCCTCCTTCTCCATTCTCCCGCTCGTCTTCACCGCTGCCCTTGCGCATGCCGCGCCGATCGAAGTCACGCGCGATGTCCTCTACTCCG
>JBGTDH010000884.1:0-1874 GCA_041748435.1 Pirellulales bacterium | reverse complement strand
CAGCGGAGATTTCTCCAGCGGCGCGTACCACCGCCGCGGCATCGCCTTGACCACGCCGATGAAAAGCGTGCGCGGCGGCGCGTACGACACCTATTTCGATAACCAGGCCACGTGCCAGTTCCAAAGCGGCGAGAACCCGATCCATCGCAAGCACAACATCGGGTTCCGATGCGCCGTGAGCGTGTGCGATCTGGCGGTCGTCGCGCGGCGGCTGCGTCCGGCCGGGACCGAACAAGCCCTTAGCTCTCAGGAAGCTCTCGCATGACCAAAGAATGCACTCTGGAAATGGACTCGTACCGCCTGGCCAAGTACGCGGTGCAAGTTCCCTGCTACATCTGCGAGCAAGGCAACACGTTCGATGCCGAGCTATGTCGCCATTGCTTCGCGCCCATGGCGCTGGCCCATCAGGCCAACACGCAGAAGGTTTTTCCCGCCATGCTGGCCACGATTGGCTCCAGCGGCGTGGGCAAGACCGTGTACCTGGGCATCTTGATGGATATGCTCTCGCGCCAGAAAGAGCGGCTGCAGATGCTGGCCCGCGGGGCGTTCTCCATCAACTTGCAACAGTGTACCACCACGTCTCTGTCCCGCGGCGAGTTTCCCGACAAGACGCCCAGCGAGCCGGATCGCTGGAACTGGGTGCATTGCCAGGTGCAATCGAGCCGCAGGAAACGTCCCCTCGAACTGATCATGCCGGACATGGCGGGCGAGTCGATTCTGGAAGAGGTCAATCATCCGCACTCGTATCAGGTCATCCGCTCGTTGCTCGTCAAAAGCGGCGGCCTGCTGGTGCTGATCGACGCCTCGCAACTGCACACCGGAGGCTTGGACCAGGACTACTTCACCATGCGGCTGTTGAGCTATCTGTCGGAGCTGGAAAGCAACCCGAAGAAGGGGTGGGCCAATCGGCCGGTGGCGCTCGTGCTGACCAAGGCCGACGATTGCGAGGCCTGCTTTGACGATCCGGCCGCGTTTGCCCAGCGGCACGCGCCGGGCTTGTGGCGTCATTGCCAGGAGCGGTTCTTCAAGCACCGCTTCTTTGCCTCGGGCGTCGCCGGCGCCTGCGCGCAGCGCAACATGGGGGGCGACGAACGCATGCGCGTACCCCTGCGCGTCGAGCCGCGCGGCATCATCGAGCCGTTCGCCTGGCTCATCGATTGCGTCGGGAAGTAGATGAGAAGAAAGGATGAAGGATGAAGGCTGAAGGATGAACAAGAAAAAACCATTGCCCGCGGCGTACACGATGTAATTCTGACTCATCCTTCATCCTTCAGCCTTCATCCTTTCTGTCATGCTCGTCGAACAAGCCATTTATACGTCGTGCCAGACGAGCAGGTCCAACGGGTATCAGCTCGCGGCCACCAGTCCAGGCATTGCGGAGGAAGATGCGCGCGAGCTTTCTCTGTGGGGGCCTTCGCACGATAGCTTATGGGAACCAGGGCCGACGGCGCTGAGCGTGAACTTTCATCAGTTGCCCAGCGGCGCGTTTTGCATCTCCCAAACGACGCCGGCAGGGGCGGAATACAGTCAGCGGCGCGGACCGCAAGTCTACACGCAATGCCTGGTGGTCGATGCCGCCGGTCTGGCGGAGTTCGCGAACGATCCCTTTGCTCTGCTGCAAGCGGCCATCGCGCTGGGGCATGTGAGCGTGCTGGAGAAGATGCCCAAGCGGCTCGACCCGTTCTATGTCGATCGCGAGCCGCCGCACCACGAGCACGATCCGCTGAGGCAATTGATTCGCCATCCGGGACCCGTGTGGTTAGGGTTGCTGCTGGACCTCGCGATTGGCTCGGAGTCGCTGGGCATTGCCGCCGGTGAGCGCGGCGCCTCGTTGGTGGCGGCGCTGGTGCAAGCCTTGCCCCGCGAGTGCCGGC
>JBGTDH010000883.1:0-5873 GCA_041748435.1 Pirellulales bacterium | reverse complement strand
GGAGCGGAGCTTACGCGCCAGCGCGGCGCCGGTGGCGGTGAGGACGAAACGGGAGATGTCAGTAAAGTGCAGGGTGTCGAGGTACTGGTAACGGCGGTTCTTGGCGCGGGCGGGGGAGACGTCGACCAGGTGCTGCGCGTGGCCTTGGCTGACGAGGCGGCGGATGTCGGCGCGGGTGATGCCCAGGAGCGTGAAGTCGGCGAGTTCGACGGCGAACTCGACGGGATCGCGCTGGACTTGCAGGGCGTCGTTGTAGGCGGCCCACAGGAGGCGCAATGCGCCGTTGTAGCCGCGCGGGACGGGCTTGAGTTCGGATTTGGATTTGGACGGTGAGGTGGTTTTCGGACGCGCCATGACGGGCCCCTCGAAATCGGAACGGGACGCTACATGGTCCCATGAGGGGGCTAATCGCTGGCTGGGCGAAAAACCGGCCCTGGAAAATGGAAAGATTTGCACGAATTTTCCGTAAAGACCGTAGGCAGCCGTGCGCTAACCGCGAAACCGCAAGCGGAGCCCGTGGCACGCGGTTGCGACTGATTCGCGGAGTTTTTCAAGTCGGCGCTTGACAACGCCCCCGCGTTTGGGGAGGATGACGCCATCGGGCCGTTCGTGCCCGATGCCCGCGGACGTTCGATCCGGAACAGAAGATGTCCAGGGAACAGATCTTCGCCGCCAGCGTGGAGTACTTCCTCGCGCCGATCCGCGCCTATCTCGAGGACGACAGCGTCACCGAGATCATGGTCAACGGCGCGAGGCAGGTGTATATCGAGCGGCGCGGCCAACTGCAACGCACCGAGACGCAGTTCGAGAGCGAAGATGCGCTGCTCTCTGCGGTGCATAATGTGGCCCAATGGGTAGGCCGCGAGATCACGGCCGAACATCCGGTGCTGGACGCGCGGCTTCCCGATGGCTCGCGTGTGCATGCGGTCATTCCGCCCAGCTCGCGGCAGGGAACGTGCCTGACCATTCGCAAGTTCAGCCGGGTCAAGCTGTCGCTCGATGACTTGATCGAGCTGAATAGCCTCTCGCTCACGGCCCGCGAGTTTCTGGAGCTGTGCGTGCGGCTGAAGAAGAACATTCTGATTGCAGGCGGCACGGGCACGGGCAAGACGGTGCTGCTGGGGGCGCTCTCGGCCGCAATTCCAGAAGAAGAGCGGATTGTGGTGATCGAAGACACCAACGAGCTGCGGCTGCACCAGGAGCATTGCCTCTACTTGGAGGTGCAGCATGCCGATCAGTACGGCCGCGGCGGCTTGGATATCCGGCAACTGTTCGTGGCCTCGCTGCGAATGCGGCCCGATCGGATTGTGGTGGGCGAAGTGCGCAGCGGAGAGGCTCTAGACCTGGTGCAATCGATGATCAGCGGCCACGCGGGGAGTTTATCGACGATCCACGCCAATACGGCCTTGGATGCCCTGCTGCGGCTGGAGACGCTATCGCTGATGTCGGATGTCGAAATTCCGGTCTATGTGGCCCGCGCGCAGGTGGCATCGGCCATTGACGTTGTGGTACAAATTACGCGGTTTACGGAAGACGGTTCCCGCAAGGTCACGCGGATTACGGAGGCGTGCAGCCTGGACGAGCAGAACCGCTACGTTCTGCGGGATTTATTTGTCTCCCGTCTGCATGGCCGGTCGCGGGACGGGATGTTGTTGGCGGATTTAAAGCCGACGGGTGAAAGGCCGACCTTCGCTCGTGCCATTTATGATCAGGGACTTTCGGACCGGGTGCAGTTAACGAGGGATTTGTGGACCAGGTGACGACGTTTTATGTCGCTGCGAAGACCCTCACCCCGGCCCTCTCCCAGAGGGAGAGGGAGCGGAGACGGCTCTCCCAGAGGGAGAGGCGGAAGATGCGTCGCGGCGTGGCGGCGCTGGACTACATTCTGGTTCTGGGCGTGCTGCTGCCGCTGATCGTGTTTATTATGTGGGCCGGGCCGCGGATGATGCGGCTGGCTTATGAAATGTTGTGCGTCCTGGTGTCGTGGCCTTTTGTGTAACAAGCCTGAGGAGAACGCTAACCATGCAAACCAGTCCATCCCTGCGAAGTCTGCTGCGGCAGATCCACGAGGACGAACAGGGGGCCGTCAGCCTGGAAACGATCTTGATCGTGGGCGCCATCGCGCTGCCGATCCTGATCTTCCTGATCAAAGTAGGGTGGCCGCGGGTGAAGCAATACTTCAACCAGGGACTCGAAGATCTGGAAGCAGAACGTCCCAACGCCGTCACTTGATCTGGGGGCGGAGGAACGTGTTGCCATGCTGATCTCGGCGCTGGTTGTGGCCTTTGCGCTGGTGGCCGCCGGCACCGATCTCCGCTGGCACAAGATTTACAACGCAACCACGTATCCCGGAATGCTGCTGGCCTTGGCGATCAACGCCGTCGGCAGCATCACCGGGCTGGCGGCACAGTCGGAACTGCCCGTCTCGCGCTGGGTGGGCTGGACCGGTTTGCCGGACAGCGCGGCCGGACTATTTGCGTGCGGGTTCTTGATGATGGTGTTGTTCGTGTTTTTTCGGATTGGCGGAGGCGATGTCAAGCTGCTAGCCATGCTTGGCGCTTTCCTCGGCCTGGAGCAGGGAATCGAAACGCTGTTGTGGACCTTTGTGCTGGGAGCGGCGGCCGGCCTGATTGTGCTGATCTGGCGCATCGGACTGGGCTCGCTGTTGGCCCGCTCCGTGCGGCACGTGTGGACCACGCTGCGGTTCGGCTTTCTTTCTCCGCTGACGGAGGACGAGCGTAAAGAGTTGCAGATGCCGCTGTTCCTGGCCCCCGCGGCCTTGGCGGCATTAGTTGTCGTGCGATTTCGATTGCTTGATTACGTTTGATGAAACCCGAAATGAAATCCGAAATCCGAAATCCGAAACAAATTAGAAGTCTTAAGGCGTCAAGGCATCAAACAAGTGAGATTTGTTTCGGATTTCGGATTTCGAGTTTTTGGATTTGGAAACTATGCATCGCACCATCCTCGAAGCCTGCATTCCCTGGCTGCTCCTCCTCGCAGCCTGTGTGCTGCTGTTGCGATTTCTCATCAGCCTCAGCGGCGCGCGTTGGCAGCCCACGGCATTAAAGCGCCTGCATCAGGACGAAGGCGGCGCGGTGCAAAGCCTCAGCTTTGTGGTCACGCTGCCGGTGTTCATGATGCTCATGATGCTCATCGTGCAGGTGAGCCAACTGATGATCGCCACCGTGGTGGTGCATTACGCCGCCTTTGCCGCCACGCGGGCCGCCGTGGTCTGGATTCCCGCCGACGTGGGCACAGTTGATGAAGGGCACAACCGCATCAGCACGTACGCGCCCGATGCCACCGCCACGATTCCCGGTCCGGGAACCACGTACACCATTGCGCCCGGCGGGCCGAAGTACGATCGCATCCGCATGGCCGCCGTGATGGCCTGCCTGGCCGTTTCCCCTTCGCGAGGCACGGGCCACGCTGTCCCCAATTCCTTGCAGAATGAATTGACGGCCATGCAAAGCGCGTATCAGGCTCTGGCCCCGCAATCGGCCGCCAACCCCAAGATCGGCGAACGTCTGCATAACAAGCTGGCCTACAGCGTGGCCAATACCCGCGTCGATGTGACGTTCCTGCACAAGGAGCGCGAGCCGCCGCTGGCCCAATGGGACATCCCGTATGATCGGGGTGAGTTTCGGTACAACGAGCTTGGCTGGCAAGACCCGATTCAGGTGACCGTCACGCACGACCTGTGCTTGCTCCCCGGTCCCGGCCGCCTGCTGGCCACGCCGGTCAAGCGCGGCCCCGATTCCGTCGCCGACAGCATCGACCAGCGCAGCAGTTATTACATCCGCTCGCTCACCGCCTCGGCGGTGTTGGGCAATGAGGGGGAGAAGCCGCGGTTGTCGTATGTGCAACAATGACAAGATGACAAGGTGAGTGGGTGACAAGGTGAACTCGTGGATCGAGGAAGGCGGTGGGTTATGGCCAGAAATGTAGACAGCACAATCACCCCCTCGCCCCCTCATCTTGTCACCTTGTCATCGTGCCATCCCACAATACACTCGCCCTCGAAAGCGGCCGAACTCTTGAAACGACTGCATCGCGACCAGCGCGGCACGATGAGCATCGTGTCGGTCTTTGCCGTCATGCTGATGGCCATGCTGTTGGGCATGCTGATCAACTCGGCGCGGCAGGTGGATAGCAAGATCAAGATGCAGAACGCGGCCGATGCGTCGGCGTATTCCGGCGGCGTGGTCATTGCCCGCGGCATGAACAGCCTGGCCTTCACCAATCATCTGCTGTGCGATGTGTTCGCCCTCACGGCATTTATGCGCGAGGGGCGGGACCGTAATGCCGAAAGCTTCGTGCCCCCGGTGCTGGCCGCCTGGAGCCAGATCGGCCCGGTGTTCGCCTCGTCCGGGTTTCCCAAGTTCGACGCGTTGGGCTCGGCCATCTCGCAGAAAGTGCCGATGGAGCAGGAGATGGTCCTTCGCTATAGCGAATGGGCCGCCGCGGCGAGTGAGCTCATGCTGCCCGTGCTGGAAGACATCCTGGCGGAGGAGCAGATTCCCGAATATCAACGGGCGCTGATCGCCGCCACGCCGCAGTTGGCACAGATGGCCACCGCCGAGATCACTTGGCAGCATGACGATTACGTACCGATGGCCGACGTCAACGCACAACCGGCTGCCTTCGCAAGTTCCCCAAGCCACACTTGCGGCGATGGCGCCACGGGCACGACCACTGCCTCCTACGACAGCGGGCCGATGGCCGGCGTGCTGTGGCGGACCATCGGCGATGTCGTGGGCGGATCGTCCGAAGATTCGCGCACCACGTTGCCGGCGGTCGATCCCACGTTGGGCGAAGAGGAAGATCAGGAGGCGTATCGCCGGCAGGCCCGCGCCCAGCGTCGCGTGCGGGCTCAAGGCTATCTGGCCGAGTGGAACAATGCCTCGCTGCGGGCCTTCGACCGCGAAGCCAATATGTCGCAGTTCGGCAATTTGTGGCGGAGCTTCACGTGCGGTCAATTGGAGAAACTTCTTTCCGAGCATCCCGATACGAACCTGCCGCAGATGATTCGCGATCGCACCCGCGACGGTCTGAGCCAGAACGATTATCTGGAGCAGCAGTTTATGTACGTGAGCATGGTCTACCGGAAGCAGATCGGGGAGATGTTGCCGGGACTGTTCTCCAACCCGTTGGAGAGCGATTCGCAAGCTTACGCCCAGGTAATGCTCTTTGTCCCCGAGCCGCGGCTGATCAAGAAGCAAGGCACGCGTTGCGATAGCCCATCGCGGCCCGATCTGAACATCGGCGGCGTGCCGGGCAATTTCATCTCGTTCCCGGTGACCGATGAGCAGGACCCGCTCGATCCCAGCGAGCAAGAGCAATGGGTGGTCTGCCGCCAGTCGCGTCCGCGCGGTTGGGACCTCTGGAATCAGAATTGGACCTGCCAACTGGTGCCGGCCACCACCAACAGCATGCCCGTCTTGTTGGAGAGCGACCCGCGCGGCATGTCGCCGGTGATCAGCATTCCGTTCGATCTGAAGCTGCCGAACCTGCAAGGCTTGGACGGCGCAGCGCTGCGGCGGCTGAGTACGCATTAGATGTGAGATTGATTTTTATGTTCTGGACAGGGTGACAAGATGACAAGGCGAGGGGGTGACTTAGAACCTCACCTTGTCACCCCCTCAACTTGTCACCTTGTCATGTACAGGTGCCATCATGAACAAACCCATCCACCGCCGCGCCCTCGCTCCGCTAGAGCTCGTCCTGGCGATGCCGCTGTTGATGGCGATCATGGCGCTGATGATCGTGTTTGGCAACGCGGCGTATTGGAAAGTGCGCGGACTCTCGGTCGCGCGCAACGCGGCCTGGAGCAATCGCTGGCCGCGGGCCGGGTTCGACGAGCCTACGCC
>JBGTDH010000882.1:0-2726 GCA_041748435.1 Pirellulales bacterium | reverse complement strand
GACTGACGGCATCGCGCGCGGGAGCGGAGGCGGAGTCGTCGGTTGCGCCGTACACCTGTCCGCCGCGCACGCCGCCGCCGGCAAAGACCACGCTGTTGGCTGGTCCCCAATGATCGCGGCCGCCGTTGCCGTTGATCTTGGGCGTGCGGCCAAACTCGCTCGACCAGACCACGAGCGTCTCGTCCAACAGGCCGCGCTGCTCGAGTTCATCCAGCAGCGCGGCAAACCCCGAGTCGCTCTGCGGCATGAGGCGATCTTTAAGCTGCGGGAAGTTGTTGGCGTGCGTGTCCCAGGTGGTGTCCACTCCCGGCTTGTCGCGATGCCAATAGACGGTCACCAGCCGCACGCCGGCTTCGATCAGGCGGCGAGCCAACAGGCAGCTTTGCCCAAAGGTGTGCATTCCGTAGAGCTCGCGCACCTTGGGGTCCTCTTGTGCCAGATCAAACGCCTTACGCGTGGCGGGCGAGCAGATCATACGGAGCGCTTGCTCGTAGTACGAGCCCAGCGCGCTCACATCACGGAAAGCGTCCAGATGTTGCGAGAGGCGATCGACGCCCGCCAGCAATCGCCGCCGATCATCCAGGCGCTCGACGCTGACTTCGCCGGGAAGCTGCAAGCTGGGAACGGCGAAGTTCGCTTCTTCGGGATGCTGATCGATGGTGAACGGATCGTACTGGCGGCCTAACAACCCGCCGCCTTGGCCGGGCACAAAAGGACCGTTCGTGGTCTTGATGCGTTCCGGCAGCGCCACGAAGCTGGGCATGCCTCCCGCGGCGGGACGAAGCTGAGCCAGCACAGAGCCAAAGTGGGGGAAATCGTCGAACGAGGGACCAAAGTTCTCGGCAGACAACCGATGCACGCGCCCGGTGAGCATGGCATGCGCGCCGGTCGAATGGTTGTTGTCTTTGTGCGTCACCGATCGCACGATCGCAAGCTTGCTCCCATGCCGGGCGATGCGCGGGAAGTGCTCGCTAATCTGCACGCCGGGGGCCGTGGTATCAATCGGCTTGAACTCGCCCCGCACCGCCGAAGGCCCCTCGGGCTTGAGGTCCCATGTGTCTTGATGGGCCGGCCCGCCCCACATGTAGATCAGGATGCAGGCCTTGGCAGGTTTGATGGTTGGTTGCGGTGACGCCCTGGCGTCAAGCAAGGAGGGGAGGCTGAGGCCCAGCGTGCCCAAACCGCCGATGCGCAGTATCTGGCGCCGCGACACGCGATCACAGGCCCGTTGAGCATCCCCCAAGATTCGCAGCATCGGGCGAAGTCCCCTGTAGGCAGGCCGTTCTACATTACGGTCCGGCGGCAATTATAATAGAAAACATCCATGAAAATCACCTCCATCCCGCAAATCTACCGCAACCTCAATCGTTCGATCGAGGTGCTCTCCGTGCTGAGCAAGTACGGTCTGGCGGGTTGGGTCGCCAAGCTCGATCTGGAATTCGCCAAAGAGTTTCTGAAGAGCCGGGCTGGCGATGCCCTGGCACGGCAATCGCCGGAGACACGCATTCGGCTGGCGCTTACGGAGTTGGGACCCACGTTCATCAAGTTGGCACAAGTGCTCTCGACCCGCGCCGATCTGGTGGGCCTGGCCCTGGCCGAAGAGCTGCAGCAGTTGCAAGACGATGCTCCGATCGATTCGCCTGGCGTTGTGCGCGCGACCATTGAGAAAGAGCTGGGGCGACCGCTCGAGGAGTTGTTCACCACGTTTTGTCAGGCGCCGCTGGCCTCCGCTTCGATCGGACAGGTGCATGCGGCCACGCTGCACTCCGGGGAAGGCGTGGTAGTGAAAGTCCGCCATGCGGGCATCGAAGAGAAGGTGCGCGTCGATCTCGATATTCTGGCCGGGCTGGCGCAACTGGCGGAGCGCGTGCCGGAGTTCAAGAACTATCGTCCGCAGGCCAGCGTGGCCGAGTTCCAGCGGACGCTGGTCCGGGAGCTGGACTTCAGCCGCGAAGCCCGCAATCAGCAGCAGTTCGATCAAGACTTCTGCCACAACCCCAACGTGCATATTCCGCACGTGCATCTGGAACTCTGCACGGGTCGCGTGCTGACGATGGAGCGACTGGAGGGCATCAAGCTCTCCGAGACTGCGCGGCTGGCGGAAGCGGGCGTGAATCTGCCCGAGGTCAGCCGCCGCGGGGCCGACATGTACATGGAGATGATCTTCACGTTGGGCTACTACCATGCAGACCCTCATCCGGGCAATCTGGTGGTGCTGCCGGGCGATGTGATCGGCCTGCTGGACTACGGCATGATCGGCCGCATCGACGAGCCGCTGCGGGAAGACATCGAGGAGATGCTGCTGGCCATTGGCAATCGCGATGCCCTGCATCTCACCAGCGTCATCACCCGCGTGGGCGCCGTACCGATCGATCTGGATCAGGCGGGGCTGAGCCTGGACGTGGCCGATTTCGTTTCCCATTACGCCACGCAGCGGCTGGACGAGTTCAACCTCAGCGGCGCGCTCCGAGAGCTGATCGACATTATCCGCCGTTACCAGATCACGCTGCCGGCCCGCATCGCCATGCTGATCAAGGTGCTGGTGATGCTGGAAGGCACCTCACGGTTGGTGAGTCCGCAGTTCAGCCTGATCGAGGTGATGGGCCCGTATCAGCGGAAGATGGTGCTGCGGCGATTGTCGCCCGTGCGGCAAGTGCGGAAGCTGCGGCGGCTATACTCGGAGCTGGAACGCCTGGCGGCAGTGTTGCCGCGCGGCATGATCGATA
>JBGTDH010000881.1:0-4699 GCA_041748435.1 Pirellulales bacterium | reverse complement strand
AACCCCACGACCACGCTGGAAGACCTGTTCCTGAAGATCGTGCGCGACAGCGAAGCCCGACCGGGGCGACGAGCTCAGGTGGAACCGGGCAATAATTGAAGTCGCGGTCAAACTCCAAATTCCAAATTCCAAACCTCAAATCTCAAACAAACTCCAAACCCGAAATTCGAATGTTTCAAACGTCCCTCGCGCGAACCTAGTCGTTTTAGATTTTGTGCTTGGGATTTGTTTGAGATTTGAGGTTTGGAGTTTGGAATTTCACCCCAATGGTTCTTGAAAACCAACTTCCCCCGTATCTGGAATGGCTGCCGGTGGCCTTTGCCCAATGGGCCGTGGTGGCCGTCATTCTGTCGGCGGCCGCCGTGCTGTTGTGCTTTGTCTTCTCCGCGGCGCGGCGCGGGCCGATGCCGGCGGCAGACAGCATCTATTCTCGCATCGTGGGCGCCGTCGGCGATGTGGCGGGCATCTCGCTGCGCCGCGTCTTTGCCCTTGCGGGCTTAGCCTTTCTGGAAGCCGTTCGCAAGCGCGTGTGGGTCGCGCTCCTGGTGTTTGCCATCTTGCTGCTCTTCGCGGGCTGGTTCCTCGATCCGGAAAGCCAGGACCCGGCCAAGCTCTACCTGAGCTTCGTGATGACAGCCACCACGTACCTTGTGTTGCTGATGGCGCTGTTCCTGAGCGTCTTCAGCCTGCCCAACGATATCGCTAAGCGCACGATTTACACGATTGTCACCAAGCCCGTGCGGCAATCCGAGATCGTGCTGGGCCGCATACTGGGTTTCACCGCCATTTGCACGATCCTGTTGGCGGTGATGGGGCTGTTCAGTTATTTCTTCGTGGTGCGTTTGCTCGATCACACGCACGAGGTGGATGAAGCCACACTGGCGGAGGTGACGCCCGCGGCGGGCGAAGCCAATCCGGTTGTGAAACGCGGACGAACGACGCTGGTCAACGGGCACACGCACCAGGTTTTTCTGCGCAAAGACGGCAACGGAGAGACGGACACCCGGCAGGGGCATTGGCACACGGTAAGCACGGAGCAGGCGAGTGGACGCACGCGCTACGTGCTTGGACCGCAGCAAGGTTTGCTCACGGCGCGCGTGCCCATCTATGGCAAGCTGCGATTCCGCAACGCCGCCGGGGCAGATTCCAAAACGGCCGACAACGTGGGCAACGAATGGACTTACCGGCAGTACGTGGAAGGGGGCACGCTGGCAGCCTTGATCTGGACCTTCGACGGCACCCAGGAAAGCCAGTTCCCCGAAGGGCTGCCGCTGCACATGACCCTGGGCGTGTTCCGCACGCACAAGGGCAACATCGAGCGTCCGGTGCTCGGCAGCATTCGCCTGAAGAACCCCAAGACGGGCTTGGAGTCGAACCCGATCAATTTTTCCTCCAAGGAGTTCAACATCCTGGAGCAGCGCATCCCGCGGAAGCTGCAAGATGTTAACAACGCGCCGATCGATCTCTTTGCCGATCTGGTGGGCGACGGATCGTTGGAGGTGCAGGTGAGCTGCATCGAGCCGGGCCAGTATTTCGGCGCCGCGCAGCCCGACTTATACTTGTTTGCCCGCGAGGCAGCGTTCCGTCCCAACTTCGTCAAGGGCTTTGCGGGCATCTGGCTGCAGACCGTGCTGATTGTGGCCATTGGCGTGATGTTCAGCACGTTCGTCAACGGGGCGGTGGCGATGATGGCCACGCTGGCCACGCTGGTGGGCGGCATGTTCACCAATTCCATTCGCGAGATGATCTCCGCCGACGGCATGGGCGGACTCACGTTCGAATCGCTCTTCCGCATTGTGACGCACGCCCCGATGACCACCGATCTGGATCCCGGCGTGGGGACGAGCATTCTCAAAGGGCTGGACTCGGTGGTGTTCGTGGCGTTGTACGTCGTCACGTCGCTGTTGCCGAATTTGCCGGACTTCAGCGATGTGAACTTCGTGGCCTATGGCTTCGACATTCCGCTGAATAACATTGCCATCCATGCCACGCGGGCCCTGGCCTATCTGGGGCCGCTGTTCCTGGCCGGCTACTTCTTCCTTAAGACACGCGAGGTTGCCAAGTGAATCGTTCGCTCACTCGCAAGATTACTTATGCCGTGGCGATGGTGGCGCTGCTTGTGCCGCTGTCGATTCTCAGTCAGCCCGAGACGATGAATCAGGCCGGACAGCGAGAGTCCGCGGGCAAGCTGGCCCAACTGCGGCAAGAGTCTGGCCTCAGTCCGGCGCGGCTGGGCGAGATCGATCCCGCCAGCGAGACCATCAAGCTGGCCAGCCTGGGCATGCGGGGCGTGGCCGCCAACCTGCTGTGGTCCAAGGCCATCGATTATCAGAAGAAGGAAGATTGGACGAACCTTTCGGCAACGTTGGAGCAGATCGCCAAGCTGGAGCCGCACTTCATCAACGTGTGGCGCTTTCAGGGTTGGAATTTGTCTTACAACGTCTCCGTCGAATGGGACGATTATCGCCAGCGCTACTACTGGGTCTTGCGGGGCGTGAAGTTTCTTCGCGAGGGCATGAGCTACAACGACAGCCAGCCGATTCTCCCCTGGGATATCGGCTGGGTGATCGGCCACAAGATGGGCACGGCCGACGAGAAGAAGCAGTATCGCGTGCTGTTCCGCAACGACGACGAGTACAACGCCGGCCTACCCAGTGTGCAGCGGGACAACTGGCTGGTGGGCAAGCAATCGTTTCTGGAGGCGCAGAAGATTGTCGACACGCGCGAAGTGCCCATCCGCGGCACCAGCCCGGTGATCTTTCACAGCGGCCCCGCCAAGTGGCAGACCAACTACGCGGCCAATCTGGAGATCGACGGCGGATTGGATGGCAAGGCCGTGTTTGGCGAGCGAGCCCGATTGGCCTGGGACACTTCGGTGCGGGAGTGGGACGAGTTCGCCAAGCGCGATATTCCCAGCTCGCTGGGCATTCCCATCCGCATCGGAGAATTCGAAGCGCTGCAAGCCAGGCTCGAAGAAACCACCAAGACGCTGGAAGAACTAGAGCCGGGCGTCAAAGAGAAGTTGATCGAAGAGAAACGCCAGAAGCTTTCCGAGGAGGAGCGCACCGCACTCGAAGTGCCGGCCAAAGATCGATCTCCGGAGCAGCAAGTTTCCGTGGCGCAAGCGGAAGCCAAGCTCAAGGTCTCGGCTGAGGAAATCGCCGGCCGCGTTTCGGAACAGAACAAGACCAAGGCGCAGGAACTCTCCACAGAGCTAACGCGTCTGGCGAATCTGATCCGAGTCACCAACTCTTCGCGGGACACCATCCAGTTCAAGTACTGGTACATCCGCTGTCTGGCGGAGCGCACGCCCGATTGCCTCGCCGCGCGGGAGCTGATGTACAAGGGTAATCAGGCTTACCTGATCGACACCGATCTGGAAACAGCCCGCAAGCTGTACGAAGACAGTTTCCAAAAATGGAAACTGGTCTTCAACGAATATCCGCTGCTGATGACCGATCGCGTGATCCAGGACGACTTGTGCGGTCCTGATTATCTGCCCGGCGCGATCCGCTACTACGAGCAGGTGCTGAAGAAGCTGGACGAAAAATTCCCCGAGGATTTCATCCTGGCGGAGTTGATCAAGGAAGCCGCCCCCGACCCGCCCATCGGCAAGTAGCACAGGCGAGGCCATGTCCATCACGTTTCGCCTGAAGCGGCCACCGACGGTTCCTCTGGAAGCCGAAGTGCTTGCGCCGGACGTGATGGCCGAGCGGACCAACGCGGAGATTCTCGCGCTCACGGTCTACCACGGCAAGCGGCAACTGCCGCTGGGCGAGTTCTTTGACGTGGAGGGGGAGCGCGGCACCGATCTGGTCCTGCACGGTGCGCTCGGCAAGGTGCGCTGGATCGGACGGGCGATGTCCCAGGGAACCATCACGGTGCATGGCTCGGTGGGGATGCACCTGGGCGCCTACATGACCGGCGGCCGCATCGAAGTGCATGGCCATGCCAGCGATTGGATCGGCGCCGAAATGAAGAACGGCTTCATTCACATTCACGGCAACGCCGGCGGGCAGGCGGGCGCTGCATATCGCGGCTCGTTGGCCGGCATGAAGAATGGCACGATTCTCATCGACGGCTCCGCCGGCGTGGAAGTCGGCATGCGCATGCGCCGAGGGACCATCGTGGTGGGCGGAGTTGCCCGCGATTTCACCGGCCTGCAGATGAAAGGGGGCACGATTGTGTTGCTGGCCGGCGCCGAGATCCGCACCGGGGCCTGGATGAATCGCGGCACGATCATTTCCCTGAAGCCGCTGCATCTGATGCCGACGTTTGTCCCGGGCAGTGCCCTGACACCGCCCTTTGTGAGCCTCTACTCCCGGCACTTGCAGCCGCTGGGCATTCACCTTCCGCATGCGCCCGCGGAGGGCGTGTATCGCTTTTACTCCGGGGACACGTCGGTCTCGGACAAAGGCGAGATTCTGATCTGGCAACCTGCCTGATGCAGTTTCTCAGGAGCGCGCTTGTTCCGAAGGGCGGCGTCTGCGATGCCAGAGGAAGGCAGCCACCAGCGCTGTGGCCGCGGAGAAGCGAGCCACCGGTGACGGCGGGGCTTCGGCATCGACGACGGCGGGAGAACTGGCATCGTCCGACGCCTCGGGCGCATCTTCTGCAACCGCGGCCTGGGATTCAACAAAGTCGGCCGCCAGGCCGACTTCGCCGGGCGACAACATCGCCAACGCCTGGTAGCGGACAA
>JBGTDH010000880.1:0-3227 GCA_041748435.1 Pirellulales bacterium | reverse complement strand
GCGCTGCACGTGGCGGTCCGCAGCCCGCGGAAGCCGGCCGGCACGCGATCGGCCATCAGATCGCTTAACCGGCTGAGCATGCCGATCTCTCCGAAGTGTTTACCAGGGCAGAGATAGTTCAGCACGCGCTCCTGACCGCCGTAGCTGCGCGAGACTTTCACGAAGCCCAGGCGGATCATGTAGAAATGATCGGCCGGCTCCCCTTGCTGAAAGATCATCTGTCCGGGGTCGACGCGCACCAGCTCGACCTTGTCCCGCAAGTAGTCGAAGCAGGCTTGCCGCTCCTGATCCGAGAGCGCGGCAAACAGCGAGACGCCGCGCAGATGGCTGGAGAGCGCCCGCTCGCGATAAACGTTGTCCAGAATCTCTCGGGATGTGCGATTGCGTTGCAGCATGTACAACACATTGCGGCGAATCTCCAGCACCTCCGCGTCTTCCTTGGCCACCACCGTGGCCGCCCGCGGATAATGGCTCATGCAGGTCATCTCGCCCAGAATTAGATCGTCGGGAGAGCTCTCGGCCACGCGCACGCCGTGGCTCGACGATGCCACATGGGGGCCGTTGACGGCATTCTCGCCGCGGCCGGAGAACGTGGTGCTGATCTGACCCAGCCATCCCCACAGTCCCTTGGCCCGCCGGCTTTCCACGTGGGCCTGCGGCGTGCGGTAAATCTCGAACTTGCCGCGGACAAGAATGAAGGCCGTGGCGCCGTAGTCCCCCTCCTTGCAGAGCACGTCTCCCGGTTTGAGCTTGCGCCGCACCACGGAGCCGGCGTTCCATTCCAGGAACTTATGCGGAATGCCGGCGAACAGCGGCAACTGACGCAGCTCTGCCGCGGACACCGGCGCAGCCCCTTGGACCTCTTCCTGCTTCACCGTGGCCCGAAACGTGAGCGCATCGGTCGGGCAAGAGATCATGCACTCTCCGCACGAGACGCACGTGGAGCGCCCCATCGGCACGTTCAGATCGAAGCCGATGTGCGTGGCGTAGCCTTTGCCGGTGCGGCCGATCACCAGGTTCTGCTTCACTTCGTCGCAGGCCCGCACGCAGCGATCGCAAAGGATACAGGCATTGTGATCGACGCCGATGACATACGAGCTGTCGTCCCGGCCGCGATCGAGGCTGCGCGGTTGGAAGCGGGGCTTGGTCACGTCCAGCCGCTGCGCCAGCTGGGCCAACTCGTTGGGCGCCGTGCCTGCGGCAGGGCCGACGGAGGACGGCAAATGATCGGCCGCCAGCAGCTCCACCAAGGTTCGCACGGAGCTTGTGATCCGGCCGCAGGCCTCCGCATCCGGAGACTCGATGGTCTGAACCTCCATTCCGTCTTCCACGCGATGCTGGCAGGCCGGCAACAGCTTCCGCTCGCGACGCCGCTGCCCGCCTTTGATCTTCGAGATTTCCACCACGCAGATGCGGCACACGCCCACCGGCCGCAGATGCTCCTGATGGCACAGCACGGGAATGGGGTTGGCGTCTCCCGGCTGGCGGACGAACAACTGCCGCGCGGCATCGTAGATCGTGGTGCGGCGCGGAATCGTGCGTCCCTGGCTATCGGTAACAATATTGCCCTGCGCATCGGTCGTGGGCACCGCCTGCTTCACCACAATCGGCCGGCCGTCGATCACCAGCGACACGTCGCGCTCGTAATCGTCGGACGTGGCCTCTTGCATCCGCACCAGTTGGCCATCGAAGTCGCGGGCAAACAGCCCTTCTTCCTCGAAGGTTAAGACATCGTCTTCCTTCAACCCGATGCTCATCGCTCCCTCGCTGGCAATGGTGTTTCCCGCCGCGCTCCGCGGCACGCTTCAGTACAGTCGATTTATCCGCAGCAATCAACCGCTGTTTGTGGCGGGATGCTTCCCGCCTCTACAATAACGTACTGCATCAAGCTCGACACTACGCACATGGCAACTCTTCGATGCGGCAGTGGTTTGTCGCGGCACGTTCGCAAGCCTCTACAATGACCGCCGACACGGGTCCACGGCGGCGCCAGCACTACATGGCAATCAATCGCACTTCGGCGATCCCGTTTTCCCCCGTCGATCTGTGCAAACACAGCTTGGTCAGGACCGTTCCCGGTAGTGGCTCAGTTTCACTTCATCGCGGCGTCGACCTGCGATGCCGGGCTTGGACGATGTCTTCCCCGCACTCCACTGCGATCCAGCAGCCATCACTGACGGGAATGTGAGCTCAGTCAGGTTGTTTCGCATTTGTAGCCTAATCCGGCTCGGTGCGCTGAAGCAGTTCCAATTCATCGAGCGCACGTCGAACCGTACCTACTGATCCTATCTCATCCACCAGAGCCTTTACCTTTTTGATTATGGACACTGGCAAGTCACCCACATCATAGGGGTCACGGAGTTTCCGCCTTTCGTTGCTCACTTGTTGGGGCGTGGCCGTAACGCCGAGCTCATTCAGTCGCACGTTCACTCCCTTGAAGGGAACGTCGTTCCCGAGTTCCTTCAGTACAACGCGAATCGCTGCCGCCTTGCTGTTCATAAGTACATATTTCGTGAACGTGTAATACACGAATGTTTATGTAGTAGAATAGCTATTCTGATCACAAGATCAAACTCGCTCCGATCACCTGCATCCATCATGGTTCGATATTACTCGATTATAGCCAATCAGCTAGTGTACGTATGAATATATATAAAAGTAGCAACTCTGGGTGCTTGCCAGTCGTTCGTAAACGTGTATGATGTTTCTACTAACTGTGGTGCCCTTGCGGAGCTAACCATGCTTGGCTCATCAACATTCCACTCGATCGCGGAACTGCGTGACTGTGTTCGATCTCGAACAGGAAGGGACATCGATGAACAATATGCCGATCACCTCTTCCGTGAATACCGGAGGTGGCGGTCTGGCAGATTGGCCAACGATGAGCCGGAGCGTGTCGACGAGTGGCTGCATCAGCAACTCATGCAGTTAGGAGATTGGATTGAGCGACTGCAGGAAGTCCCGCAAGAGATTCATCGAATTGCCATCAATACGAGATTGCATTGGCCGTGGGAACCGGGAACTCCGATTCCGTGGGGCGACGAAAGGGACGAAATGACTTCGAACGATTTGGCCGCCACGAGCATTGCTCGTTCAAAGCTTGGTTCTACAACCAAGTTCGTTAGACCAGTGAACGAGATCGCGGCTATCGTGAGCCGTTGGAGATGAGGATACCGTGACCAAGAATATTCAAAAGAGTAAGCTGGCCGCCGAGCAGTTGGGAGTCG
>JBGTDH010000879.1:0-3392 GCA_041748435.1 Pirellulales bacterium | reverse complement strand
AAGTAGGGACGATACGTCTCGTCGAAGATCATCCCCATGCCCACCATGCCGCCGCGCAAGCGTCGCATGGCAAACGCCATGGTGGAAGTGCCCAGATCCATTTCCGTTTTGCTCATGGAGGTCCATCGTACCGCACACCGTCCGGTCTTTCTAGCGACCGCCGCCATCGCCGCCGCCGAGCAGCATTGCAACCCAAATCGGCTGGTCGAGCACGTTCTGTCCAGTCGTCGAGTTCCGCGGTGGCGGCTCGCATGGCCTGGGCGCGGGTGGCCGACATGGGCAGGGCCTTGGCGCTGGCGGAATGCATTCGCCCGCTCGCACCCCTAACCCTAGACTAGTCCTAAATCTAGAGCGGACTGTAAACCTGATTCAGCGCAGGCATCTCACCATCCTCCAGAATCGCTTGATTCATCCACCCCCTTTCGATGGGCCCAACTTCCGTGGCCGATCGCACGATGTAGAAAAACCAGAACGGGACGCCCTGTCCGCTGCCCTTTCGCTTCGCGGGTGAGTCGAGGTGCGATCGCATGCGACTTCGAATACTCGTTGCGGCGAGTCCAACGTAAAGAATGTCGCCGTTGTATGTGGCAATCGCGTAGCAGCCCGGAAGATCGGGCACGGTCACATGATGAGACCAGGCGAATTCCGTCTGCTGGTCAGGAGTGGGGGATAGACACTCGACTCTCATAGAGGCCCTTATAGTGAGATTCCGCCTGCATTGTCCTGTACGTTGATGGCGTGGCTGAGTGCATGCGCCAGCTTACTAATCGCAGACGCATTCTTACCTGAAGCGACCCCGCCGCGTTGCCACCACTCCGGATGAGACATCGCTATATCCTCGTCCGGAAGATTCGTAAGACCTCGCTGTAGAAGCGCCTTGATCGTATCCTTGGTGAAATACAGTCAATGATTTGAACCGCCAGTCGCCGGCCCACTTGCAGGACGCCGCGAAGGAACGTGGCAACCGGCGGTTGCCGAAAGTGAATGGCCTCCTTGCCCGTCGAATCGCCCCACTCCTGAACGCGGACCGCAGAGGGAAGCAGCACGGCGAGCGGGCTGAATCCGCTTATTCTCTCGAAAGCAGATCCTTCTCTACTTCCTCCAAGGGCCGCGTTGGCCGTTGCCGTCGATCCTGGATCATCTTCCAGAACTCGGGCGTGGTCTCCAGTTGCCAGTCTTCCGAGTCTTTGTGCGCAATGCCGACGACCAGCGCGACGGGTTCCCCGTTCTCGGTTACCAAGACTCGCTCTTGCTGGGCGCTGCGGACAAAGAGCTGCGGATTCTGGACGAACTGTTCCCGCGTAGCTTCTTTCATGACTTCAACTCGTACTCGGCTAAGTCGGTAACCTCGACTTGGAAAGACATGCGTCCCATCTCGGAGCCACAGTCTGATTATCCATCGATCGCCCCAAGATCGCAATCTGCATGCGGACAAAAGCAGTTATCGATTCACAAGGACCCGGTCTCTCTGCTTCCCTGGTTCGGAACGGGCCGATTCTGCTTGACAGGCACCGGCGCGCTAGAGTCGGATAGTGGGCTAGCGCACGGCGCTCTCGTGCGGTCTACCTGGCACTCTCGAAGGGACGGATATGTTCCGCATCGTTGTTATCGCGATTAGTTTCGGACTGTGCGTCGCGGCGACCCTTTCCGCTCAGTCGCCATCCGATCAGGGAATACGCCCGTTGGGCAAATCCGGCCAACCGCTGAATCTGGACTTCGAAACCGGCACGCTGGCAGATTGGCAGGCCGAGGGGGAGGCGTTTCAGAAGCAGCCCATTCGCGGAGACACGGTACAGAAGCGACGCAGCGACATGCGCAGCCGCCACACGGGCGAATACTGGATCGGCAGCTTCGAGATCGCCGGGGACAAGCCGCAGGGCACGCTCACCAGCGCCGCCTTCAAGGTCACGCATCCGTACGCGACGTTCCGTTTGGCGGGAGGGTCGCGTAAAGAGACGGCCCTCGAATTGCTCAACACGGAAGGCAAGGCGTTCTACTCCGCCTCGGGGCACGATTCGGAGGAGCTCGAGCCGGTGGCGGTCGACCTGCGCAGCGTGCTGGGGCAAGAGATTCGCATCCGCCTAATCGATCGGCACAGTGGCGGTTGGGGACATATCAACTTCGACGATTTTCGTTATCACACGGCGCGGCCCGCGGCCCAGCAACGTCAGCCAGCCGCCGCTTTGGACGATTACGCATACGCCGGCCTTTCGCCCGCGGAGGCGGCCGCGGCGATGACTCTGCCCGAGGGCTTCTCGGCCCGCCTGTTTGCTGGAGAGCCGGACGTGCAGCAGCCGATTGCCATGGCTCTGGACGATCGCGGCCGGTTGTGGATCGCCGAGGCTTACAGTTATCCCCGGCGCGTGCCGGAAGGGCAGGCTCGCGATCGCATCTTGATTTTCGAAGACACCGATGGCGACGGCCGGCACGATACGCGCAAGGTCTTCGCCGACAAGCTCAATCTGGTGAGCGGCATCGAAGTCGGCTTCGGCGGCGTGTGGGTCGGCGCCGCGCCGCAACTGTTGTTCCTTCCCGATCGCGATGGCGACGATCGGCCCGATGGCCCGCCGCAAGTGTTGCTGGATGGCTGGGGTTTTCAAGACACGCACGAGACGCTCAACGCCTTTATCTGGGGTCCCGATGGTTGGCTCTATGGCTGCCACGGAGTGTTCACGCACAGCCGCGTGGGCAAGCCGGGAACTCCGGACAACGAGCGCATGCCCCTGAACGCCGGCATCTGGCGCTATCATCCGTTGCGGCACGAGTTCGAGGTCTTTGCCCAAGGGACGAGTAACCCGTGGGGTGTGGATTTCAATGATAACGGCGCCGCCTTCGAGACGGCCTGCGTGATCCCGCATTTGTTCCACATGATCCAGGGTGCCCGCTACCATCGTCAGGGCGGCGTGCATTTCAACGATCACACCTACGACGACATCAAGACCATCGCCGTGCATCGCCATTTCGTGGGGGCTAACCCTCACGCCGGCAACAACCGCTCCGACTCGGCCGGCGGTGGGCATGCCCACGCGGGGGCCATGATCTATCTGGGGGGCAAGTGGCCTGAGAAGTATCGCAACCAGATTTTCATGAACAACATCCACGGGCAGCGGATCAACATGGACCGGCTCGATCCGCGCGGCAGCGGCTACGTGGGCAACGCCGCGCCGGACTTTCTGTTTTCCCACGACCGCTGGTCGCAGATCTTGAATTTGCGATACGGCCCCGATGGCGACGTGTACATGATCGACTGGTACGACAAGCAAGCCTGTCACCTGAACGACGTGAACGCCCACGACCGCTCCAACGGCCGCATCTTCAAAGTGGTGTACGAGGGCAAAGACGCGCCTGAGTGGACGAAGCAGCCACCCCCGCGGGATCTGACAAAATTAAGC
>JBGTDH010000878.1:0-4354 GCA_041748435.1 Pirellulales bacterium | reverse complement strand
GGCGCCCAACTGATTCCCAACTCCCTTGAACCCCTAACTCGACCCGCCACTCGCCCCCGGTGCGCAGGCACCACGACGGGGGCCTGGGGGGAAACCCGTCACTCCGCCCCCTTGGCAAAGAAAATCAACACGCCGTTGCGCATCGGGCTACGCTAATGAAGGGCCCGGCACTCCGCGATAGCTCGCACAGCGCGACCATTGCGAATTTCGGGACCGCCGTCGGTCCGGAATGTCCAGAAAATCCAGAAATTCGAGGACCAGGAGCGAGAAAACAGGTACTTTTCGATTTTCTGGACCGCGCCCCCCCGTATTTCTCCGCGCGTGTCCGAAAAATTCGCAGCCGGGTGGAAGTTAGGCCCTATCGACCGCTTCGGCCACTTCGCGGGCATCGGCCGCGGATTGTTGATCGGCCAAAGAAAACATTTCGGCAATCACCTGCTCCAGCGGCGGGTCTTCCACGCTCACGTCTTCAATCACGTGGTTGGCCAGCATGCCGGCCAAAACCTCCGGCACCACGCGGCGAGCGACCCGAATCTTGGCCTTGGGGGGCAGCACTTCCAACACGTCTCCGTAGCGGGCCAGATCGGCCGGCATCGGCCCGACTGGAAACTGCAGCGTGATGACCTTGTGCCCGCTGAAGCGATCGATGATGCCACTGAGCGAGCCATCGTAGACGATCCGCCCCTGAGCGATGATGACCACCCGTCGGCACAGCGCGGCCACGTCCTTCATGTAGTGGCTCGTGAGCAGGATCGTGATCTTCCGCAGCTCCTGGTAATGCCGCAGAAAGGTCTGAATGTTGTGCTGCGCCACCACGTCCAATCCAATGGTCGGCTCGTCCAGAAACAGCACTTCCGGCGAGTGCAACAGCGCCGCGATCAGCTCCATCTTCATCCGTTCTCCCAGCGAAAGCTCGCGCACGGGCTGCGTCAGCAGTTGCCGCACGGTGAGCAAGTCAACGAGCTCGTCGCGCGTGCGCTCGAAGCTTTGCGGTGGAATGCGGTAGATCTGCTGATGCAGGCGAAATGATTCGCTGGCCGGGAGGTCCCACCAGAGCTGATTCTTCTGACCCATGACCAGAGCAAAGCGGCGGCGATAGGCGTTCTCCCGCTGCCAGGGAACGTGCCCCATCACGCGGGCCGTTCCGCCGCTGGGATAGATGACGCCGGAGAGCAGCTTCAGCGTAGTGGTCTTGCCCGCTCCGTTCGGTCCCAGAAAGGCGACGAATTCCCCTTGCTCCACCTGTAGATCGATCTCTCGCACGGCCTGGACATCGCGATAGGTGCGTTTGAACAATCCGCGGATGCTGGCCCGCAGCCCTTCTTGCTTCTGATACGTGCGGTAGCTCTTGCTCAGCCCTTCGATTTCGATGATCGGCATGCGGTGATTATAGACCGGCGACGACCGCTTGCACTAAGGGGTATCCGGAGTGTCGTGCAGTCCGTTAATCCTTGTAGAGGCCGTCTCCGCGTTGAGACGGCTGTGCCGCGGTGTTAGACTCGGGAAATCAATCCGCCCTCCACGGTTCCCGCCGACATGATGCGATACGCCCCCCACCGCGTTTACGCCGTTGTTTTGATTGTCCTTGCGTCGTGGCTGCCAGGCGACGCACTCCCTGCGGCCGAGCCGGAGTGGAAAGCGGTCGTGGCCACCGACGATTGGAAGAAAGCGCCCAAGGGAGACCGCGGGCGGCTCTGGTATCGCTGCACGGTCGAGATTCCCGCGGCGTGGCGCGGACGGTCGATCGAACTGGTGGTCGAAGCGGTCGACGATGCGCGCGAGGTGTATTTCGGCGGCCGGCTCCTGGGAACGCTGGGGAGCTTTCCGCCCAACTATCGCAGCGGATTGGGAGAGACGCGCCGGCTGGCGGTCCCGGCCGAGGCGGTGCGACCGGGCGCCGGCAATCTGGTGGCCTTGCGGGTCGCGAACATCGAGGCCCGCAACGGTTTCAATGTTGCCGCGCCGGTGCTGTTCGCGGGGGACGAGGCGATCCGCCTGAACGGCAAATGGGAAACGACCGGCGGAGACAATCTCGCCTGGGCCAAGGCAGAGACCGCGGCTAACGTGTCGCTGCCGGCGTACAGCAAGGTGGAGCCGGCCGCGGTTGTCCAACGGGAGCTGAAGAAGCTGCAAAACGAGGACGGCCCGCTGTCGCCTGCGCAATCGCTGGCCAAGATGAAAACGCCGGACGATCTCGAGGTCGATCTCGTGCTCTCGGAGCCGCACATCGGGCAGCCGCTTTCCCTGAAGTGGGACCATCGCGGGCGGCTGTGGGTGGTGAACTACTTGCAGTATCCCAATCCGGCGGGCCTGACGATGGTCAGCCGCGACAAGCATCTGCGCAGCGTCTACGACAAAGTGCCTCCCGCGCCGCCGCATCATTTTCGCGGGGCCGACAAGATCACGATTCACGAAGACTCCGATGGCGACGGTCAGCTTGATAAGCATTCGACGTTTCTCGAAGGGCTCAGCCTGGTCACATCGTTTGAGTTCGGCCGCGGCGGCGTGTGGGTCCTGAATCCTCCCTATCTGCTGTTCTATCCCGATGCCAATGGCGACGACGTACCCGACGGCGATCCGGTGGTGCATCTGGAGGGTTTTGGCCTGGAAGACTCGCACAGCGTTACGAACAACCTGCGCTGGGGGCCGGATGGCTGGCTGTATGCCACGCAGGGGAGCACCGTCACCGGCGACGTGCGGCGGCCGGGAGAGAAGCAGGTCACGCATTCGATGGGCCAGCTCGTGTGGCGGTATCATCCGCAGACGAACCAATACGAGATCTTCGCCGAAGGGGGCGGCAACGCCTTCGGAATGGAGATCGACGCCAAGGGCCGCATCTACAGCGGCCACAACGGCGGCAACACGCGGGGCTTCCATTACGTGCAAGGAGGCTACTTTCAGAAAGGTTTTGGCAAGCACGGAGAGCTGTCCAATCCCTACACGTTCGGCTACTTCGAAGCCATGCAGCATCACAACGTGCCGCGATTCACGCACACGTTTGTGATCTACGATGGCGGCGCGTTGCCCGAGGCTTACAACGGCCGCTTGCTGGGCGTGGGCCCACTGCAGGGGCACGTGGTGATGAGCCAGGTACAGCCGGATCGCTCGTCGTTCCAGACGAAGGATATTGGCTACGCGCTGGAGAGCAGCGACCCCTGGTTTCGTCCCGTCGATGTTCAAGTCGGCCCGGACGGCGGCGTGTACGTGGCCGACTTTTACGAGCAGCGGATCGACCACTCCAGCCATTATCAGGGACGCGTCGATCCGGGGACGGGCCGCATCTATCGCCTGCGGGCCAAGGGCGACAAGGCCGTCCCGCCGAAATTTGATCTGGCTCAGGAATCGCCCGCTCAACTGATCGAGCGGCTTTCGCAGACCAATAAATGGTTCCGCCAGGCGGCCCAGCGCGAGATCCTGGTGCGGCAGGACCAGTCGCTTGTGCCGATGCTGCTCCAGCGGCTGTCGTCGCTCCGCGGGCAGACGGCACTGGAGCAACTGTGGGCCGTCTACCACTTCGCCGAGTTGACCGACAAGCAGGCCGCGGCACTGCTGGACCATGCTGATCCTCACGTTCGGCTGTGGACCGTGCGATTGGAATGCGACGACGGCCAGATCACTTCGCAGTTGGCGGAGAAGCTGATCGACCTGGCTCGCCGCGAGCCGCAGGTGGAAGTGCGCAGCCAGTTGGCCGCCAGTGCCCGAAGGTTGCCGGCGCCGCAGAGTTTGCCGATCCTCAAGGAGCTGGCTGCACGCAGCGAAGACGTGAGCGATATCCACATGCCGCTGCTTGTGTGGTGGGGTCTCGAGGCCAAGGCAGACAAGGACCGCGAGCCGCTGCTGAATCTGTTTACCGAGCCGGCTTTCTGGGATCAGCCGCTGGTGAGCCAGCATTTGGCCGAGAAGCTGATGCGGCGTTACGCCTCGACCGGCAAGCGTCAGGACCTGGTGATGTGCGCCCGCCTGCTGTCTTTGGCGCCCAGCAAAGATCATGCGAGCAAGCTGATGGCCGGCTTGGAGGCGGCCTATGAAGGCCGACCCTTGGCGAACATGCCCGACGAGCTGGCCGTGGCCATGGCCAAGGCCGGCGCCAACTCCCCGACGCTGCGGCTGCGGCAGGGCAATCCGCAGGCCGTGACCGAGGCACTGGCCACCATCGCCGATGACAAGGCCGATGCCACCAAGCGGCAGCAGTTGATCGGCATCTTCGGCACGATCCGGCAGCCACAATCGGTGCCCGCGCTGCTCAAGGTTGTCGAGACTTCGCGCAACGACGGTCTCCGCAGCGCCGCGCTAGCATCGTTGCAATCGTACGACGACCCGGCGATTAGCAAATCTGTGGTCGGCCTCTATGCGG
>JBGTDH010000877.1:0-13129 GCA_041748435.1 Pirellulales bacterium | reverse complement strand
GATCCGGGCGTCGTCAGCCGCGACGACAAATTCAGCTATGCGTTGCAAACCGCCGCCATGGATCACGAACCAGGCGCCAAGTGGGACTACAACAACACGGGCCTCACGCTGCTCAGCCCGGTCTTTCAGAAAGCCACGGGGCAGCCGATCGACGAGTTCCTCAGCGATCGTGTCTTCCGTCCCATCGGCATCCGCCCGGACGATTGGAAATGGGAGCGTTACGAAGGCTACGCACTTCCCTATTCCGGCTGCCACACCACGGCCCGCTCGCTGGGTCGGCTGGGCTTGCTGGTGTTGCATCAAGGCGCGTGGAAAGACAAGCAGATTGTGCCCGCGGCCTGGCTGAAGGAATCGATCGCCGCCTCGCAGGACCTGAACAAGTCTTACGGCTACTTGTGGTGGAACAACAGCACCAAGAAGTGGCCCGACGTGCCGGCCGATGCCTACGCCGCGCTGGGCAAGTGGGACAACAACATCTTCGTGGCGCCCAGCCTCGACCTGGTCGTGATCCGCCAATCCGACCTGGCCCCCGGCAAGGACCACAAGATCGCCGAGTATTATCAACTCGTCTGCCAGGCGGCGAAGAAGCCCTGAGGCGATTGCGGCGAGATCGCTATTGCAAATCGACGCGGCAGCAGCCGAAGTTGATCTGGCGGGCAGCGGCGCCTTTCAGAGATTTCAGCGTCACTTCCGGGTGGATGGAGTACTCGACGAAGCGGCCTTGCTTTTTGGCCAGCAGAATCTTGGCCCGCCGCAATACGGCCAGATGATGCGAGACCTTCACGATCTCGTCTCCCAGCTCGGCGGAGATGTCGCCCACGGTGCGCGGTCCCTCAAACAGGCACTGCACGATCCGCAGGCGCTCCGGATCGGCCAGGGCTTTAAGCCGTTCCGCGCAGTTCTCAAACTCGACGTGATCCTTCATCGCCGATCCCGGAAGCGAGTGGATGTCGTTGGTCTTCGCCAGGATAGCAGCGTGGCCGCGGGCAAACAAGGATCGCGATCGCTGGCCGGATCGGAATGTGTTCCAGGAACGTGCGAAGAACCACTTCGGTGTTGGAAGCACCTGCCACATTCAGGAAGACACGACGGTTTATTCCGGGAGCCGCCAACATCTCACGCGAAGGGGCGAAGCCGCAAAGAGGGCCACCCTCCTGCTTCGCGGCTTCGCGTGCCTCGTCTGCTAGGAAAGAAGTGCGGGGCCGGCGACTGGCCCGCACAGGCAGCCTTCGATCATGCCATGAGCCTGTGCCGACAAGGCCGACGCAACGAACTGATTCGCGATTAGAAATTCGGTCGGCGGAGCGTATACTTCACGGACGACTGCTTCATGTTTCCGCCTCGCGCGGCGTCCCTTATCGCGGCGGTTCCATGACCAACACGCTGTACTTGCCCGAACTCCGCGAGATGCTGGGCGAGCACAATGCGGCCGAGCTCAAGGAGTTCTGCATTGCGCTGCACCCGGCCCGCACGGCCGAGTTTATGGAGGGCCTGAGCGCGGCGGAGGCGTGGGAAGTGCTGCGTCATGCGGATCCCTCCACCCGCGCGGAGATTTTCAGTTACTTTGCGTCGGAGAAGCAGATCGAGTTGATTCAGACCATCGATCGCTCGGAAGTGGTGCATCTGATCGATGAGCTGGCGCCCGACGAACGCGTCGACATTCTGGAGCGCGTCGAGCCCAAGATCGTCGACGAGCTGCTGACCCTGCTGCCGGCCGACGAGCGGCGGGATATCTTGCGCCTGCGGTCGTACCAAGAGGGCACGGCTGGCGCGATGATGACCACGCGCTTCGCCCGGCTTAGCGCATATCTCAGCGTCGACCAGGCGCTGCAAGAGTTGCGGCGGCAGGCGGAAGATCTGGAAACGGTCTACTACTTGTACGTCGTCGACGAAGGAGATCATCTCCGCGGGCTGGTCTCCTTGCGGCAGTTGGTGCTGGCCCAGCCAGAGACCCGCATCAGCGACATCATGGAGCGGGCCGTCGTCTCGGTCCAAGTCACGGAAGATCAGGAAGAAGTGGCCCAGCGGCTGGCCAAGTTCGACTTCCTGGCCATTCCCGTGATTGATCACGAGCACCACCTGGTGGGCATCATCACCCACGACGACGTGATGGACGTGGTGCGCGAGGAAGCCACGGAAGACGCACAAATGGCGGCCGCCGTCTCGCCGCTGCGCATGGGTTACCTGGAGACGCAGCTCCTCACGCTTACCTGGAAGCGCGGCATCTGGCTGGCAATCCTGTTCTTCGGCGCCATGGGCACCATCTATGTGCTCAAACGATACCAGTTGACCATTGAGGAGATCACCTGGCTGGTGTCGTTTCTCCCGCTGGTGATATCCACGGGCGGCAACTGCGGCAGCCAGTCGGCCACGCTGATTATCACCGCGCTCACTGCCGGGGACATTACCTTGGCCGATTGGTGGCGCGTCGTGAAGCGGGAGCTCATGATGGGCCTGTTGCTGGGAGGATCTCTGGGCGCCATCGGCGCTGCAATCGCCGCCATTGCTGCGCCTCCCGTGGCGGCAGTGGTGATCCCCATCACGCTGATTCTGGTGGTCACCTGCGGCACGATGACCGGCTCGACACTGCCGCTGCTGTTTCGCCGCATTGGCCTCGACCCCGCCATGATGAGCAATCCCTTTGTGAGCGTCATCTGCGACGTGCTCGGGACACTCATTTATATGGAAGTGGCGCTGCTGGTGTTGCGGCAGTGAGCGAGCGGGTCATCCCGCCCGGTGAATCTGGCGGGAAACAGTCAGGTCGCGGATCTCGCGCAGCACGGCCAGGTGCTCGGGCCTCCAAGCGTTGGAGGAACGGTGCTCGGGTTCGTCCGGTTCGTCGCCCAGGCCGGCATGCCGGGCTTGGCGCAGGCGGGACAAGATTCGATCGCGAATGCCCGCGGCGTCGGCCACGCCGGCGATCAAGCCATGATGCGCGGCCATGGCGCCTGCCTGATTCTCGGGACCCGCGCCTGCGCCGCCACCGGCTGTCTCCACCAGCACGTTGCCAATGCCAAACAGCCGTTCGATGGGCCCTTGGTGCGTCTTGATGTTCTGCACGTTCTCGAACGTGATGGTGGTTTCGTGAATGACCCAGATGCCGCGGCGAATGCGCAGGCTGCGGCCCGTCATCACGTACCAGGTCGTGTCGTATTGCAAGTGAATGGCCACGTAGGCCACGATGTCCGGCACGATGGCCACGATCAAGGCCGGCAACGCCAGGATCGCACCGGCCGTGGGCGAGGCGAAGAGAATCATGAGCCAGAAGACAAAAACCGCCAGATCAATTACGATCAGCACGATCCAGAACTTGAGCTTCAGCAGACGCAGGAAGCCGTCGCTGGGCTGAAACGCTTCCAGTTTCTCGCCCGGTTGGACAGGCAGCGTGGGCGGATACTCTGGCACGCGAAACCATCTCACGAGCACGCCCCACACGCCGCGATAAATCCAGCGGCTGGCGTGTTCCACCTGACCGCTCATGCGTTGGCCTCCCGCGTCACGGAGGAGCCGGCTAATGCGTCGCGAATCTCGCGCAACAGCGTGAGCGCCTCGTCGTGAGAATCGCTGTGCGCGGCATCACTGCCCGACGTGGATTCCCCTGGCGCACCCAAACCGCGGGCGCCGCGCATCTGGGCGTAGAGAAAATCCCGTAGCGGCTCGGCCTCCAGAATTCCCTCGAGCGTCATCTCCGCGTTCGAGGATCCGGCCGCGGTCTGAACGGAAACGGTGGCCAGGCCCAGCCACCGCTGCACAATGTTGCGCGTGAGATGGATGTCTTGAATCCGGCGATAGGTGAGCAGCACCTCGCGACGCCAGAGAATCCCATAACTCATGGAGATGCCCTTGTCGTCGAAGTGGTAGCGCAACGTAATGTAGCGAAAGTAGAGCGGGATTAGCGCCAGAATAAAGAACGGTCCCGCCACGAGCGAAACCAGGAAGTAGTATCGCATCAGCACGGGCGCGGGACGCGTGATGCCGTAGGGTTGAAAGTTGCTATGCAGTTGGGGGGGCGGAGATTGGTGCATCAGAGTACCCTACTCGAACGGACAGGCAGACGCACGGAGAAACCGCGGATTGCGCGGATGCAAGCGGATGACGCGGATCAAGAATGTCAAAGTAACTTCGCCGGAATGAGCCCGTTATTGGCTCATCGCCAGCGGATGGTCGCTGCGCCCGCGGAGCGATGCGGCAGCGGCAGGCCGGCGGCGGCAAGCAGGCTGGGGGCGATGTCCAAAAGGCGAAGGTCGTCCACGCGCCCGCGTCCCGCGAGCAGGGGGTCGCGGCTAATCAGGATGCCGGGAAAATCGTGGTTGGCTTCGTCGGGACCGGTGTCGTTCTCGTAGACGTACACGTCGGGATTTCCCACGGCGCCGACGCTTCGCCAGGCGAGGTTGCCGAAGTAGCAGATCAAGTCCGGCGGCACGCCGCGCGTTTCGCGGAACAACGCTTCGGGCCGAAAGACGCGCGTGCCCAGCGGATGCCCATCCGGACCGGGAAGCGATTCCAATTCGTCAATGAGCCGATCGCGCCAAGCCTCGTACTCTTGCTGCGGTATCGATCCCCGTGGCTCGCGACCTTGCACGTTAAGAAACACGCGGGCGTAATATCCCCCTTCGCTCCAGACGCGTGTGCGCGGCCAGTTGATCTTGAGTTTTGCCAGCGGCGTGGGCTGCGTGGGAGTCTCGTGCAGCACGAGATGGCCCTGTCGCACTAGCCAGTCGTTAATGGCGATCCCGCCGTGCAAGGCCCGCGCCCCGTGATCGGAGACGATCAGCACGAGGACGTCGTCGGGGATCTTCTCCAACAGCGAACCGAGGTGGCGATCGATCTGCACATAGTAATCCCGCATCGCCCAGCGGAGCGGGTGGCTTTCTCCCGCGAAACGCGGATGCTGCGGATCAGCGTAATGCCAGAAGGCGTGATGCAGCCGGTCGGTGCCCATCTCCACCATGACGAACAAATCCCACGGCCGCGAAGTGATGAGATGCTCGGCCACGGCGAAGCGTCGACGGGCCATTGTCTGCAACTCTTCCAACAGCGCGGGCTTGTCCGGCGTGCGGAAGCCACGGGCATCGATCAGATAGTCTCCCTCGGCGATGACGTCGATCTCCGGCGCCAGCTCCGGCGGAGAAGTCCAGGCTACGCTCTTATCGGGCGTCAGAAAGTCGGCCACCATCACGCCGCGAGCCGGTCGCGTGATCGGGAATGTTTGCGGCACGCCCAGGCAGATCGAGCTGCGGCCATGCTCGGAGAACACGTCCCATAACCGCGGCCGAGTGATGCTCGTGGAGAGCGCGATCGAAAGATTCTCATAACTGTGATCGACCCGGTTGCGAAAACCGTAAACGCCCAGTTGGCCTGCGTCGAAGCCACTGAGCATGCACGACCAGGCGGGCACGGTAATCGGCGGATGGCAACTTTGCAGAACGGCGTAGCTTCCCTGTGCCATCAGCCGTGACAGGTGCGGCAGGTGCGGACGATACTCGTCAAACACCCATCGCGGCGCGGCGCAGTCCAACCCGATGATGGCGATCCGTCGCGCGGGCATGCGTCACTCGGCATAGAACAGGGCGAGGCGATTTCCGAGATGCATGTCGCCCACGGTTTGCAGCTGGAAAGATTGCCGAAACTCCGGCGGGGCGAGCAGATGGAAGCACCAGGCGAGCGACTTCGTCTGCCCGCTGAGGCAGCGCGTGGCTGCGTTGCCGGCGGACAAGCCCGTGAGTTGTTTCCATGTTGTTTGCTCCCAGCCCTGCGGTGATGCGCCGTCGATCTGCACGCGAAGATCAGGCGACGACGCGGGCGTCTGGCAGATGAGACCGATCCAGCGACCGCGGCCGGTAAAGGCGATCTGTTCCTGGGAAGCCGAGGGGGCATCGGCCGCGACGTACACGCCTCTTAACCGGAGGCGATTCGCGGCCTGATCGGCAGCGAGTGGAGCGTAGGAAACACTCACGCCGACGTTCTGGAGTGTAGTCTCGCCACGGTTGAGGGCGGCGGTCTTCAGGCCCGCGCCGTACGGCATGGGCAGCACATTCTGCGGCCCGCCCTTGTTGAGCACCAGGAAGTTGTGATAGTTCTGGCCTTCTTCCAGGCCTGGGAAGAAGAATCTAGCGGGTGCCGCGAGCGCGGGACGGTTCTCGCCATCGACCGTGATCTCGAGCCACAGGTCGTCGTGGGTGAGGAGCTTGTTATCGCCGTGCAGACGCAGCCATTTGATCATGCCGGCGCCGTCGAGCGAGATTAAATCTACGCGTTCTCCCGGCGGGAGGGTCTTGTTGCCCGAGGCGGCCCGAGGCAGCGGGTCGTTGTCGCGATACGTCCCATGGCTGATCTGAAAGTGCCGGTAATCGATCGCCGCTAACAATCCTCGCGGCATGCTCTGGGTCTTGTGGCGAAAGGTTGCGACGGGCATCTCGGGCGGCAGCGTCACATAATCCAAATGGTAGTCGCAGGGCTTAGCATCGCGCAGCACGACCTTGAGGCTCTTCTCGTAGCCCAGGAACGTGAGCAGGGGATTGATGTCTCCGCAGATTAGCGGCACGTGCGGATGCAGTTGGTTCGCCGCACACTCGATCCGCGGTTTGGATTCGCCATCGAAATAGAAGGCCAGCTTGCCGGCATCGGCCGATCTAGTGATCCGCACGAGGGCGCCGGGACCCTTAAGATCTGCCAGCACGTGCTGGCCCTTATCTTCTGCGGTAATGCTGACGACGGCGGACTTCGACCCATCCCGCAACGTAAGCCGTTCGGGATTCATTAGTCGATCCAGCACGACTCGCACGGCCGGCTCGCGGCGCGGCGCGTACCAGGCGTCGAGTCCCAGACCATCGGGGGCTTCGATCACGCGGATGTTGCGGAACTCGATGGGGGCGCCATGATCTTGAAAGCCGATCCAACCCTTGAGCGGCCGATGCCGCAGCTCGGGTAAGTGCGCGGTGTTCACCTGTTGCACCAGCACGCCGTTGAGCCAGCCGCTGATCATGCGCCCGTCGGCTTTGATCACGGCGTGATTCCAATCTTCGGTCTTCTCCGCCAGGGCCAATGGCTCCAGGTTGCGATAGATGGCCATCGTAGCGGAAGCATCCAGTTTGCGGCTGTCTTCGATCTGCATCTCCATGCCATCGCTGGAAGGCCAGCCATTGCGAGCCGTGCGGATGCCCACCCCCGAGTTGCCGCGTTTGCGAATCTTGTACTCCAGCGACAACGTGAAGTTGGCGTACTCCTTGTCGCTTCGCAAATAGTTGCCGCCATCCCCCACGAGCGCCAAGTTACCGTCTTTCACGCCCCATGCGCTGATCTGGCCGGGAGTCCACCAGCCGGTGAGATCCTTGCCGTTGAATAGCGATGTGCCGGCCGGATCGTCGGCGGTTGCGAACTCCTGCACCCGCAAATCGGAGAGTTCGCCCATGCCCTTGGTGACGGCGAGCGAGAGACCAAGCCGCACCTTGTCGGGCAGTTCGACTTCCCCGGCCGATCGGGCATTGATCGTGTAGGTCATCCGATTTCCTTCGCGGCGGATGACTGCCGTGTTCACGCCTTCATTGTCTGTCAGCGTGTTTGGAAGCTGGAAGGTGATGATCTGGCCCTGCGGCGCGAGCGGAAAGGCGATCTGCCACTCGCCCGCGTAACGGAATCGCAACTCGAAGTTGCCGAACGTCCAGCCGGACAGCAGCGGCGTGGAGCGCTCCGATCCTCGTAGTGTCGTGCCTTCCATCGTCCAGCCCGCAGCAGGCTCGGCCGAGTGCTCCCATCCGGAGAGCGAGTTCGGGGAGAACAGGCTCTCGTCCGCAACTACCCACGCCGACCAGAGACATGCACATGTCCAGACGGCAACGATTCGTCGAGGCATCATCGGTTCAGCACTTCCAGGAAAAATCTCGCGGGTGTATAAGGCGGATCGCGTTGGCTCTCTACTCTCCCCTGTCGCCTGCCGTCTGTCTACTGCCATGAAGGCCCTGGTCAAGAAAAAGGCGGAACCCGGCCTGTGGCTGGAAGACGTGCCCGAGCCGCAGATCGGCATCAGCGATGTGCTGATTCGCGTCCTGCGCACCGGCATCTGCGGCACCGATGTGCATATCTACAACTGGGACGCCTGGGCCAGCCGGACCGTACCCGTGGGGCTGGTGGTAGGGCACGAGTTCGTGGGGCAGATTGTGGCCGTGGGAAGCAACGTGCGGGACTTTCACGAAGGGGAGATCGTATCCGGCGAAGGGCACGTAGTCTGCGGGCATTGCCGCAACTGCCTGGCCGGGCGACGTCACTTGTGCAAAGACACGCAAGGCATTGGGGTGAATCGGCCCGGCGCGTTCGCCGAGTATCTGGCGCTGCCGATGACCAACGTCTGGGTTCACGATCCCCAGATTCCGCGGGACGTTCAGGCTATCTTCGATCCGTTCGGCAACGCGGTGCATACGGCGCTGGCGTTCGATCTGCTGGGCGAAGACGTGCTCATCACCGGGGCCGGGCCGATTGGCATCATGGCGGCGGCCGTGGCGCGGCATGCCGGTGCGCGGCATGTGGTGGTGACGGATGTTAATCCCTATCGGCTGGACCTGGCCAGACAGATGGGGGCCACGCTGACTGTGGATGTGCGAAACGAAACCATCGCCAATTCCCAGAAGCGGCTGGGCATGAAGGAGGGCTTCGATGTCGGCCTGGAGATGTCGGGGAACCCGCAAGCCTTCCGCGAGATGCTCTCCAACCTGTGCCACGGCGGCAAGGTGGCCATGCTTGGCATCCCGGAAAAGGAACTGGCCATCGATTGGAATCTGGTCATCTTCAACATGCTCACTCTCCGCGGCATCTATGGCCGTGAAATGTACGAGACGTGGTACAAGATGACCGTGATGCTGCAATCGGGGCTGGACCTCCGTCCGGTGATCACGCACCGCTTTGCTTACACCGATTTCGAGCAGGGTTTCCACGCCATGCGCAGCGGCCAATCCGGCAAAGTGGTGCTCACGTGGGCCGAAGGCTAGCCATGACGTGACCACGGCGAAAGCGATTGTCGCGCGGCTGTCGTGAGAATAAACTGATAGACATGACCATCGAAGAAGTACGTCGCCAACACCAGGCTCAGCCCTTCAACCCGTTTCGCATTAATATGGCCGATGGCCGGTCGGTCGATGTCGACCACCCCGAGTTTCTGGCGTTCTCTCGGAATGGTCGCGTGGTCTACGTGACTACGCCGGGCCATGGCCTGGAGTCGATCGACTTGCTGCTGGTCAGCAGCCTCACGGCGATTCGCAAACAGGAGAAGCGCAGCGGCAACGGCCGGAAAAAGCACGAGTAGCCGCTAGAACCGCATGGCGGTGAAGCCGCCGTCGACATAATAGGCGGCGCCGGTGATGAAGCTGCCGGCAGTGCGCGAGAGCAGCAGCAGCGCCGTGCCCACCAGCTCGTGCGGCTCGCCGAAACGGGCCATGGGCGTCTGGGCCATGATGTTCTTGACCCGCTCCTCATCCAGAATCTTGCGATTCTGCTCGGCCGGGAAGAAGCCGGGGCAGAGGGCGTTGACCCGCACGCGTTGCGGGGCCAGCTCGCGGGCCACGTTCTGCGTGAGGTTCACGACCGCCGCCTTGGATGCCGAATAAGCGAAGACGCGCGACAGCGGCAAATGCGCGGTCACGCTGGCGATATTTAGAATCGAGCCCCCTTCCGGAACGCTGGCCATCTGGCGGCCGAAGATCTGGCAGCCCCAATGCACGCTCTTAAGATTGCTGGCCAGCACGCTGTCCCAGTCTTCGTCTTTGAGATCGAAGTAGGGGCTGGCCGAGTTCACGCCGGCGCCGTTGATGAGCATGTCGACGCGTCCGTGATTCTTGAGCACGGTCGCCAACAAGGCTTCGATCGATTCGCGACGGGAGACGTCCACCTCGACGTACTCGGCCCACGCGTTGAGGTTCGTGATCGCTCGGACGCGCTCGTCGCCCTTTTCTTTCGAGCGGCCGGCGACGACAACCTTTGCTCCGGCTTGCGCCAACCCCTCCGCCAGTGCGCCGCCGAGCACGCCCGTGCCGCCGATGACAACGGCCACCTGTTTATTGAGGCCAAAGAGTTGGGTGAGATAGTTCATGGAACTACGGTTGCTTGCGCACGCGAATCCAATCGGTGTGGAATGTGCCGGGCTTGTCGGTTCGCTCATAGGTGTGCGCGCCGAAGTAATCGCGCTGGGCTTGCAGCAGGTTGGCCGGCAGGCGGGCTTCGCGATAGCCGTCATAATAGGTGAGTGCCGTCGTGAAGCCCGGCACGGCGATGCCCAACTGCACGGCGGCGCCCACCACGCTCCGCCAGGCGGGCTGGGCCTTCGTGACCGCCTCTTGGAAATACGGGGCCAGCAGCAGGTTCTCCAACTTGGGATCGGCGTCGAACGCCTCTTTGATCCGCTCCAGGAACGCGGCGCGAATGATGCACCCGCCGCGCCACAGCAGGGCGATGTTGCCGTAATTCAAGGGCCACTTGTGTTCTGCGGCCGCGGCCTGCAATTGCACGTAACCTTGGGCGTAGCTGCAAATCTTGGAGGCGTACAGCGCCTGCCGCACCTGCTCGATGAACTGCTTCTTATCGCCCGACCATTTGGCGTTCGGACCGGCGAGCACTTTGCTGGCTCGCACGCGCGCGTCCTTCAGTGCCGAGAGGCAGCGGGCATACACCGCCTCGGTGACCAGCGTGCTGGGAACGCCCAGGTCCAGAGCCAACTGGCTCATCCACTTGCCGGTCCCCTTGGCGCCGGCCTTGTCGAGAATGACATCGACCAGATACTGGCCCGACTCCGGGTCCTTCACGCTGAAAATGTCCCGCGTGATCTCGATCAGGTAGCTGTCCAACTCGCCGCGGTTCCAGTTGGCAAAGACGTCGTACAGTTCGTCGTTCGTGAGGCCAGCAGCCCGTTTGAGCAGGAAGTAGGCTTCGCAGATGAGCTGCATATCGCCGTACTCGATGCCGTTGTGGACCATCTTCACGTAGTGGCCGGCGCCGCGCGGGCCGACCCAATCGCAGCAGGGAATGTCTGCCTTCGGTCCCACCTTGGCGGCGATGGCCTGAAAGATGGGCTTCACGGCCGGCCAGCCCTTCTCACTGCCGCCGGGCATCATGCTGGGGCCGAGCAGGGCGCCTTCCTCACCGCCGGAGACGCCGGTGCCGATGAAGTGCATGCCGGCCGCCTCAACGGTTTGCGTGCGGCGCTCCGTATCGGCGAAGTGCGTGTTGCCGCCGTCGATGATGATGTCGCCGGGCGAGAGCAGCTTCAGCAGTTGCTCGATCAGCGCATCGACGGCCGGGCCGGCCTTGACCATCAGCATGACCTTGCGAGGCGAGGCCAGATTCTGCACCAGCTCCTCGAGCGAGTGGCAGCCGACGAAGCTCTTGCCCGCCGCGCGGCCCTGGATAAGCTCATCGACCACGCTGGTGGTGCGATTGAAGACGGCGATCTTGTAACCGCGGCTCTCGATATTGAGAGCCAGGTTCTCGCCCATCACTGCCAGACCGACGAGGCCGATATCACAAGAAGCCATTGAGTTGAAACTCCAAAGTCCAAACCTCAAATCTCAAACAAATCTAAAATGCGAAATGTTTCAAACGTGCCAGGGCAAAGAGTTTATTTCTGCCACGGTGGGTGCTCGGGCAGAGAGCGATCGAACTCGGCCAGCAGGTCGGCCTGATAGGCGCCGGCGAACTTCTGATTCAGGAAGCGTTCGATGCCCTCCTCGAAAAACCGTTTCCAACTGGCTTCTTCCGCGCCGGGGTTGATCGGGAAGAACAGGGCGTTGTTGGCCTTGGCGGCCGAGTGGTCGCCCGGGGCATCGCCGATCATCAGCGTGTGCTCGGCCGGATACTTCTTGGCCGCGGCCAGAGTCTCTTTCTTCGTGCCGGTCTCCTGGCCGCAAATCGCAGCCACGTATTTGGCGATGTCGTGCTCTTCCCACTCCCGCGTCAGTGCCTCGTTGGGCGTGGCCGAGATCACCAGCAAATCTGCCTGGCCCGTGAGCTTCTCCAGGCTCTCGCGCACGAACGGGAACGGCGGCACGTTGCGCACCATGTGCTCGACAGAATCGTTCACTGCCACCGACCACTGCAGAGCCTGCTTGAGATCGGCATCGCCGGTCTTTTCGACGGCCGACTTCAGCGCCGGATTGCCGAGCTTCGTCTCCTCTTTGATCCACTTAGCCAAACCGGGCGGAATGGCGATCTTCACGCCGCGGGCCTGCACCTCGGGCCGCTTCTGCAACCACTCCAGGGTCTCGATCAACGCGGGAAAGCGGTTGATGCCCCGGCTTTTGGAGTACAGGTTTACAAACTCGGCCGCCTCGCGGGCGTACTTGCTGATGCCCTGCAAGTTGTAGCTGTTGATCGTGTTGGGAATGAAGCACTCTTTGTGCTTCACCTCCATCGTATCGAAGGCGCAGCCGTCGGAATCGATGCCCACCAGGAACGTGTGCTTGGGAGTAAAGTCGAACATGAGCGCACAGAAGGGAAGCGGAAACCAGGCCAAACGGGCCGCGAAAACGCCGAGAGTATAGTCGACATCGCACGCCAGCAACAGGGTGCCGCCGTTCGAAGCGGCGCTCGTCACGGTAAGCGCTCCGCTCGAAGACGCGCGTCGCGGCTACCGGGGGGTCGAATCGCCCTAGGTGAAATCCCAGCGTCCCGGCTATGTTGTGGCGTCGCCGGAGGCCCCTTCTCGACCGCAAGGAGCAACTTTGACATGGATGCCGAGCGCGGCGGAGCCGCTACCCGCACGTTCAAGGAATGGACGCAGTTCACGATCGTGCTGTTTGCCACCGGGTGGGGCGTGTACACGTTCGTGTACAAAGAGACGATCCTTCCCGCGCGGCGGCCAGCCACGCTGGGCGTCACGGCCACGTTGGAGGAAATCGGACGGACGGAGGAGACCGTGCTGATCCGGCTAAGAATCCACGCGGCGAACCGGACGGATCGCAAGGTGTATGTGCCGGCCCTGTGGTACAGCGTGCAGGGAATCAAGCTGGCGCAGCAGGCGGGCGACGAGGCCGAGTATCAGGCCCAGATCAAAGACACGCCCAACGCCGAGATCCAGGCCCGCTTCTCGGCCATCAGCGCCGCAGACCTCGTGGCGGTGGGCGCCATTCGCACACGGGTGGACGATTAT
>JBGTDH010000876.1:0-4401 GCA_041748435.1 Pirellulales bacterium | reverse complement strand
CCCGCCGCCGCCCGCCGCCGCTGGCATCTTGCAACCGCCGGGCGCATGGCGCATGATTGCCGTACTCTCGGCCCTGCTGCTCTCAGTCGCACAATCAACTATGGAGCTTAGCCCCATGTCCACTACTTCTGCCGCGCGGATGGCGCTGCTGATGGCGTTGTGTTTCTCAGTTTCCGTGGCGGCTCGCGCGGCCGAGAGCGAGGAACCCGGCTTCAAGCCCATTTTCAATGGGCAGGACCTCAGCGGATGGGAAGGCAACCCACAGTTCTGGAGTGTGAAGGACGGGGCGATCGTTGGTCAGACCACGGCCGAGAATCCGACCAAGGGGAACACCTTTTTGATCTGGCGGGCCGGGACGTTGGACGATTTCGAGCTGCGGCTGTCGTATCGCATTGTGGGAGGCAACTCGGGCATCCAGTATCGCAGCAAGGACCTGGGCAACTGGGTCGCCGGCGGTTATCAGGGAGATTTTGAGGCGGGGGACACGTACTCCGGCATCCTGTACGAAGAGAAGGGCCGCGGCATTCTGGCACAGCGCGGCGAGCAGGTGGTGATCGATGCCGAAGGCAAGAAGACCGCTACCAGGGTAGCTGATACCAAGGAACTGCAGGCCAACATCAAGAAGGAAGATTGGAACGAATATACGATCGTCGCGGAGGGCAACCATCTCGTCCACATGATCAACGGCCGCGTGACTGCCGAGGTGACCGACAAGCAGCCCGGCAAGCAGGCGTTTTCCGGCATCCTGGCGTTGCAACTGCACGCGGGACCGCCGATGACCGTGCAGTTCAAGAACATCCGGCTGAAGCGTCTGAAGCTAGCCGATAATCGCAAGAAGATCGTGCTCGTGGCCGGCACCCCCAGTCATGGTCCGGGCGATCATGAGTTCAACGCCGGTTCTCTCGTCTTGCACAAGTGCCTGGAGAAGGCGCCGGGCGTGGTGTCGGCCGTGTATCTCAACGGCTGGCCGAAAGATCCCACCGCGTTTGATAACGCTAACAGCATTCTGTTGTACATGGATGGCGGCGGCGGACATCCGCTGATTCGTGAAAAGCAACGTCTGGAAGAGATCGGAGCGTTGATGGAAAAGGGCGTCGGCCTGTGTTGTGCGCATTACGCGGTCGAGATCCCCAAAGACAAGGGAGGACCGGAGCTCCTCAAGTGGATCGGCGGCTACTACGAGACGGGCTACTCCATCAACCCGCACTGGGTGGCCAAGTTCGAAACGCTGCCCAATCATCCCGTGGCCCGTGGCGTGAAACCGTTCTCCATTCGCGATGAGTGGTACTACAACATTCGTTTTCGCGAGGGGATGAGCGGCATCGATCCGATCCTGATTTCCACGCCGCCGGACGAATCGCGCCGCACCGCGGCGGCCAAGGAACATCCCGGCCGGCCCGAGATATTGGCTTGGGCCACGCAACGTCCCGATGGCGGCCGCGGCTTCGGCTTCACCGGCGGTCACAACCACATCAACTGGGGCGACAGTTATTTCCGCACGCTGATTCTCAACGCCCTGGTCTGGACAGCCGGAGGCGACGTGCCCGCGGAGGGCATCGTCTCGACGCTTGAACCCGAAGAGTTGAAGCAGAACCTCGATCCGAAGGTCAAGAAGTAGAGAGTCGGATCTGGGCTAATTAGCGGCGGCGGTGGCCAGGTCGCCGCGGCGGGGCTTGGTGAGTTCGGCCAAGGCTTCGGGCAACGTGGCATCCGGCAGAGGGCGATCGGGCAGGCTCCACGGCAGCCGCACCGTGAACGTGCTGCCTTTACCCAGTTCGCTTTCCAGCATGATCTCGCCGCCCAATAGCCGGCACAGTTCGCGCACGATGGAAAGGCCCAAGCCGGTGCCGGAGTACTCGCGCGTCATGGCGTCTCCGCTTCCCAGCACCACTTTGCCTTGGCGGAACTTCTCGAAAATCTGCTGCTGGTCTTCCTCGGCGATGCCGATACCGGTGTCGGAGACCACGAGTTCCAGATGGCCGTCTTCATCGCGGCAGGCGCGCACGACAATGCGGCCCCCTTCCGGCGTGAACTTAATGGCGTTGGACAACAGGTTGTTCAGGATCTGCTTGACCTTATTCTGATCTTGATACAACTCGGGCAGTGCGGGCTGAATCTCCGATTCCAGATCGATGTTCTTCTTCTCGGTCAGCGGCCGGCACATATCGCACAAGGCTGCCACTACGTGCGACACGCGGAAGTGCGTGAGCCGCACCTCCATCTTGCCGCTTTCGATCTTGGCCAGATCCAGAATGTCGTTGATCATATCCAGCAGCATCTTGCCGGACTTCTGAATGTTCTGCACGTACCGCTTCTGCTTATCGTCCAGAGAGGCAATCGAGCCGAGCACATCGCTGAAGCCGATGATGCTGTTCAGCGGCGTACGCAGCTCGTGGCTCATGGTGGCCAGGAAGTCTCCCTTGAGGCGGTTCATCTCATACAGGCGCATGTTCATCTGGGCCAGTTGATCGACCTTGCTGTCCAGGTCGGCATTCACGTCCCGCAGCTCTTGATGCGCTTCCACCAGATGCCGCAACATGCGGTTAAACGCCACCGCCAGGGATTCGAACTCGTCGCCCGTGTGCAGATCGGCCCGCTTGTCGATATTGCCGCGGCTGATGGCGTCGCTGACCTCGCGCAAGTGCGCGAGCGGCTTAACGATCACGTACCGCACAATCACGTAGGAGGCCAGCATGGCCAGGAAGCCGGTGATGATGGCCGTGGCCATCAGAAAGGCGCGGTTCACCGCCAGGTCCTGCTGCGTGGCCGCGGTGGGAATGGTGATCTTCGCCACCCCAATCAGGTCGCCCATGGCCAGCGGAGCCTGCACTTCGGCGATCGGCCCCAGGCCAATGCCGCTGCTGGCCATCTGCAAGTTGCTCTGCGTGGGAAACATGCGGTGGCAGTTGTAGCACGTCCGCCGCGTGGCATAGACGGGCTGATAGTAGTAGTACTTGCCCTCTGCGGCGGAGTTGAAACCATCGTGCTCGATCTCGTCTTCGGAGAACGCGACGTCCGTTTCCGTCCCACCGATGCCATCGGCCGGAGACGCCGGACGCGGTTCTGCGGACAACGCTTTCTTGGCAGGCTCGGGCACAATCAAGTGCGGCTGAGGGACATTGAATCGATCCAGGAGCTCCCGCTCGAAAGAAGTCAATTCACCCGGATCCCAGCGGCCCGGCACCAGAAAATCCCAGTCGTAACCTTGCTCCCGCAATTCATCCATCACGTCCAATGCCGCCGGGCGGTAGTTGGGGATGGGCGGATCGTCCGATTTCGTTTCCAGCTTGGCCCAGTGCTTCAGCGCCAGCACGGTATCGACCAGCATGCGTCCCTTGATGGGGTTCTGCTTATCTACCAGCAGCGCCGTCTTGTTGCCGTACCACCAGAAGCTCCCGGCGATGAGCAGGAACAGGCACGCGCCGAACAAGAAACGGCACTTCCGCTCCAGGCTCGTCTCGCCTAGCACGCGCTTGAATGAACGGTAAGACATCCGGCTGGCAACAAGGTCCGCGATACCTGCGATGGCCGCTGCCACCGCCACCGCTATTCTACGGAAGGGCAGAGTGCCCTACCAAGGGCATTCTGCCCGCAGCTAGAGCCGGCCAATCCTGGAGGAAGGCACTCCGCTATTCCGGCACACCCGCTCGAAGGCAGCGCGAGATCGCTGTCAGCTCGTCCAGCGAGCGCTGAATACATTTTGCTTCTGCACCGCTGCGAACCTGCGACTCCAGCTCTCCCGCCATCGGCGAGATCGCATCAAAGCCGTAACTGCCGGCGGCTCCCTTGAGCTGATGAGCCGTTCGCCCAAGCTTTTCCCAATCGGCCCGATCGTAGTGCGCCAGCAGCAGCTCGATCCGACCCGGCATCTCGGCGACAAACAATTCGACAAGCTCCGCCAATTCCGGGTCGCCCCCCAGGCTGGAATAGATGGCGGATGTCGGTTCGCTGACTGCGTAGCTCATGTGCCCCTGCCCCTAGGGTGTTATGGCGGTGCCTTGGATTCCCATCCTCGAAAAGACTAGGCCAATCCAGTGCCACCTACTCCAACGGAGAGCTTGCCTCAACCGATGCACCGGCGCCACTGCTTCAACCCCCGCATTCGCTACGGGTGGCATTCGTGGAAACGGCCTGGGCAAACTGAAAAGGATGCGAAAGATCGACGATACGTTTACTTAGCGGCACGTAGTAGTAAAAACTCTCCACCCTGTTCCTCCTTTGTAGGGATCCTGTTCATGAAAACGCGTACAATCCTCTCCGTGTTCGCCGCTTTGGCCCTCCTGGCCTTCAGCGCGAGCGATGCCAACGCCGGCCTGTTCGGCAAACTCCTCGGCGGCGGTTGCGGCCATGGCCCGAGCTGCTGCGAGCCGACCTGCGGCTGCGCCGCCGAGCCGACCTGCG